>DRJN01000107.1 GCA_011052165.1 Gammaproteobacteria bacterium | reverse complement strand
TATCGGTCACGATAGAACAATCAATGCCGGTTGCCTGGATCAGCGATGGTCAGCAGGTGCCTGATGATTTGCATCGGGCGAGGCCGCATTCGCTAGTCAGTCGTAGCGTCGCGATCATGCAGAAGCTGAGATCACCTGAAGGGGATGATCCTGTTTCCCTAACCGTTGGAGGTATGCTTGCTAATGCAAATGGTTGAACCAATTAGCAGGATGACGGCCACGAGCATCCGGCGTATGCCGAAGCAAAAAACCCCGGTGCGGGTTATTACCGTGACCAGTGGCAAGGGCGGGGTTGGCAAGACCAATGTTTCGGTCAACCTGGCCATGGCGCTAAGCAACGCCGGTAAGCGGGTCACGATTATGGATGCCGATCTGGGACTGGGAAACATCGATGTTCTGCTGGGGCTGCATCCGCAATATACGCTGAATCATGTCATTGAAGGTGAACAACAGCTGGATGACGTGATTGTGCATGGTCCCGGTAATATGAGCATTATTCCTGCGGCCTCCGGTGTGCAGAATATGGCCGAGCTCAGTCCTTCCCAGCATGCGGGTTTGATTCAGGCCTTCAGTGAAATGAATCACCATCTTGATGTGCTGCTGGTGGATACGGCTGCCGGGATCACCGATAGCGTGATTAGCTTCAGCCGCGCGGCGCAGGATGTTTTGGTAGTGGTGAATGACGAGCCGGCCTCCATCACGGATGCCTATGCCTTGATCAAGGTGCTAAACCGTGAGCATGGCCTGTTTCGTTTCCGGATTCTCTGCAATCGTGTGAAAAGCGCACAGCAGGGGCGTGAACTGTATTCCACTATCACCCGGGTAACGGATCGCTTTCTGGATGTGGCGCTGGATTACATCGGCTTCATTCCCGATGATGAATTCGTCGTCAAAGCGATTCGCAAACAGCGTCCCGTCGTGGACGCTTATCCGCGCAGCAAGGCTTCGATGGCTTTTCGGACGCTGGCGGGAAAAGTGGACAAATGGCCGATACCGACGAGCGCCGGTGGCCACCTGGAATTTTTTGTTGAACGTTTGGTACAAGGCAACTTGACAGATGCGGAGGTCATGCCATGAACGGCATTGCAATGTACGCGGCTAGCCAGCCTAATTTTCTCGATGATATGGTTGAACAACATGCACCCCTGGTCAAACGTATCGCCTGTCACCTGATCAATAAACTGCCTGCCAGTGTGCAGTTGGAGGATTTGATTCAGGCCGGGATGATAGGGTTACTGGAAGCATCGCGCAATTATGATGAGCGCCAGGGAGCGAGTTTTGAAACCTATGCCGGCATTCGTATTCGAGGCTCCATGCTGGATGAAATCCGCAAAAATGACTGGGCGCCGCGCTCGGTGCATCGTAAGGCGCGCCTAGTGGCCCAGGCGGTGCGGGAAATCGAACACAGCCAGGGACGTGACGCTCGCGACACGGAAATTGCTGAAAACCTGGGCATGGATCTGGATGAGTATTACAAGATCCTGCAAGACAACAGTTACCACAAGGTATTAAGTTTCGAGGATATGGGCATTGGTGAAGAGTCCATGCTGAATAATATGTCTGACAGCGGACCCGGTATTCTCGATGGCTTGCAACGTGAAGACGTCCAGCGGGTGGTGGCCGAAGCCATTGCGGGTCTGCCTGAACGGGAGCGTCTGGTCATGGCGCTTTACTATGATGAAGAACTGAACCTGCGTGAAATCGGCGCGGTGATGGGTGTGAGTGAATCCCGCGTCAGCCAGATCCATAGCCAGGCGGTGATTCGCCTGCAAGCCAGAATGGCCGCACGCACGGATAATTGCTAAGCGCAAAAAAATCCTGGGGAGATGCCATGCCTCTCCTCAACCCGATATGGATCCCCGCCTGTGCGGGGTTTTTTTTAGCCCCGCTTTTCTAAGTAAAGACGGCGGGTTTCGCCGGCACCTGAATTTATTAATCGTTGCAACAGTATTTGCATCATAGCCCCCTCTCCCTCTGGGAGAGGGTTGGGGTGAGGGGATAAAATACATGCAAATACTTATGCAACGATTAATATATGGTCAGCTTGCAACTCGGGGATGAAAGCCCTGTATTCGGATTCAGACAGCCGAAATCGACTGATTCTTAAGCGCTTAACCGCTTTCTGCCGATAGAAATATTTAAAACACGAACTTAAGTTAGCTGAGGATATGGCCGATAAACTTTATAGAATTCGCCAAGTCAATCTGCAAGAGCAGATTGTTCAGTCAATGCCAATTCCAAGTGGAGAAAACGAGTGGACAAGAATATCAAGATCCTCATTGTAGATGACTTCTCTACCATGAGGCGCATTATCAAAAACCTGTTGCGTGATCTGGGCTTTACCAACACGGAGGAAGCCGATGACGGCACCACCGCTTTGCCGATGTTACAGACGGGCAAATTTGAGTTGCTGGTGACCGACTGGAATATGCCGGGTATGCAGGGTATTGATCTGCTCAGGCACGTACGGGCAGATGAAAATATAGCATCAATGCCGGTGCTCATGGTCACCGCAGAACAGAAGAAGGAGCAGATCGTCGAGGCCGCCCAGGCCGGGGTTAATGGTTATATCGTTAAACCTTTCACGGCGCAAACGCTAAAGGAAAAGCTGGAGAAAATATTTGAACGGCTGAATGCGTAGGAAAAAGGAGCGACAGCAAAATGAGCAATGATGCGTTAGTGAATGAAGATAATCTCGCCCGGGCCCGTGATTTGCAAGCCTGTATTAAAGCGGATGACGAGAAAGGTACAAAAGAAATTATTGATGATCTCACGGATATTCGTGAAAACGCATTATATCAGGAAGTCGGCAAGCTGACCCGCGAACTGCATGATGCTATCAGCGCTTTTGGCATGGATGATCGTATTACGGACATGACCCATCATGATATTCCGGATGCCCGCCAACGGCTGAATTTTGTGATTACCAAGACCGCTGATGCCGCCGATCGGACGCTGACGGCGGTGGAGGAATCCATTCCCATTTGCGAAAACATGGAACAACAGGCCGTCAGCATACTGGAAAGCTGGCGCCAGTTTACCCAGCGGGAAATGGATGCCGAGGGTTTCCGTAAGTTAAGCAAGGAAATCGATGGCTTTCTTCTGACCCAGTCGGAGGGTTTTAGCACGCTCAAAGGGCATTTGAATGATGTGCTGATGGCGCAGGATTTTCAGGATCTGACCGGCCAGATCATCACCCGGGTGATTAATCTGGTTGCCGAAGTGGAAGGCAATCTGGTGAGCCTGATCAAGGTTGCCGGTTTGGCTGAACATCACGAGCAGCCGCAAGAGAAATCGAGGCAGGAACTGGAAGGACCGGCGGTGCCTGGCGTGGACAGTGGTGACACAGTATCGGGGCAGGATGAAGTCGATGATCTTTTATCGAGTCTGGGATTCTAGAACTCAGGACTGGAGCATGCTGGATGGATGACGAACTATTACAGGATTTCCTGGTTGAAGCCGGAGAGATACTCGAATCGCTGAGCGAACAACTGGTTGATCTTGAGCAGAGTCCGGATGATACGGAGCTGCTTAATACGGTTTTTCGTGGTTTCCATACTATCAAGGGAGGCGCGGGTTTTCTGGCGATTGACGCGATGGTTGCGCTGTGTCATCGCTCAGAAGATATATTCAATCTCCTGCGTAATGGTGAACGCACGATTACCCCCGAACTGATGGATACGATTTTGCCGGTTCTGGATGTATTGGACGCACAGTTTGAAGCATTGCGCAATGGCGAGCAAGTGGCTGATGCTGATCCCGCTATGTTGAGTGCACTGGAGAAATTTACTAAACCGGCCACCCAGGAAGAGGCGACTGTAGCGCCTGAAGCAGCCGCGCCGATTGCCAAGACCCCGCCTGAGGCCGGTTCGATCTCCACCAAAGTGGGCGCGGGTGAAGATATTACCGATGCGGAATTCGATCAACTTCTGAGCGTGCTGGATGGGAGCGATAAGCCGGCGCCGGCCACTACCGCAACGGAGGGTTCTGAAGATATTACCGACGATGAATTTGACGCTCTGCTGGATGAGTTGCATGGCAAGGGAAAATTTGATTCCAGCAACCTCACTACGGCAGGCGATTCCAGCAACGAAGAAGAATCCACGCCCGAAAACAAGCCTGTGGCGAGTTCGTCGTCTGATGAAATAATCACCGAAGATGAATTTGATGCCCTGCTGGATGAACTGCATGGCAAGGGCAAGTTCAGCGCGGAAAAAGTGGTGACCGGGCAGACGGTGACAGCCGCTACTGCTGCGCCACCACCCGCCGCTGCGGTAGAGAAAAAAGAAACCAGTGTCGAGGTAACGAAAACAAGCAAGAAAGCCGCTGCCAAAGAAAAGCCGCCTGCAGAAACCTCGGTGCGCGTGGATACCAGCCGTTTGGATGACATTATGAACATGGTTGGAGAACTGGTGCTGGTGCGTAATCGCATTACCCGTCTGGGTGAACGCAGCGGCAATGAAGAGATGCTGAAGGCCGTTGCCAACCTGGATCTGGTTACGGCTGATCTGCAACTGTCCGTGATGAAGACACGTATGCAGCCGATCAAAAAAGTGTTTGGCCGTTTTCCGCGCGTGGTGCGTGATATTGCTCGCAACCTGAAAAAGGAAATTCGGCTGGAGATGGTGGGTGAAGATACCGATCTGGATAAAAATCTGGTCGAAGCGTTGGCGGATCCTCTCGTGCATCTGGTGCGCAATTCGCTTGATCATGGCATTGAAATGCCGGATGAGCGAGAAGCGGCGGGCAAACCACGAGAAGGATCCGTGGTGCTGGCGGCGTCTCAGGAAGGGGATCATATCCTTCTTTCCATCGAAGATGATGGCAAGGGCATGGATCCGGATATATTGCGCAACATCGCCGTTGAGAAAGGCCTGATGGATCAGGAAGCCGCCGATCGGTTGAGCAACAAGGAATGTTATGAACTGATTTTTGCACCCGGTTTTTCCACCAAAAAAGAAATCTCGAATATTTCCGGCCGCGGTGTTGGGATGGACGTCGTGAAGACAGGTATTTCCCGTTTGAACGGCACGGTGGAGATTGACTCGGAACTGGGTAAAGGCACACGTCTGTCTATCAAGGTGCCCTTGACCCTGGCGATCATGTCTACCCTTATGGTGCGTCTGGAAGATCAGCTGTTTGCTCTGCCGCTGGTGAATGTCAGTGAAATTTTTCACCTCGATTTGACTCGGACCAATGTGGTCGATGGCCAGTTGGTGATTTTGATACGGGAGCGCTCTTTGCCGCTGTTTTATCTGAAACACTGGCTGGTTAATGGTCAGAGTAATGCCGAACTCCCGAAACAGGGGCATGTGGTGGTAGTGCATATCGGCACGCAGAAAATCGGTTTTGTGGTTGATGAACTCATCGGCCAGGAAGAAGTGGTTATCAAGCCATTGGGCGCTCTATTGCATGGTATTTCCGGTCTCGCCGGCGCCACCATAACCGGGGATGGCGGTATCGCCATTATTCTGGATGTACCTGGCCTGATTCGTATGTATGTCTGAGGTCAGTGAGGTTCAGGGATTAATCGTGGCATAAGTATTGGCATCATAGCCCCCTCTCCCTCTGGGAGAGGGTGGGGGTGAGGGGATAAAATACATGCCAATACTTATGCCACGATGAATACTTCCGGGTTGATCCGTATTAACAGATTATCAGACCGCTTAAAATTTTGAGGATAACAAATGACCACCCGCGTACTTGTGGTTGATGATTCCGGTTTTTTCCGCCGCCGGGTCAGCGAAATGCTGGAAGCTGATCCTCTTATAAAGGTGGTGGGTATGGCGGAAAATGGCGACCAGGCTGTAAAAAAAGCAGCCGAGTTAAAACCTGATGTTATTACCATGGACATCGAAATGCCGGTGCTCGATGGTATCAGCGCCACGCGCAAGATCATGCTGCAAACGCCGACACAAATCATCATGTTTTCCTCGTTGACTACCGAAGGCGCAAAAGCCACCCTGGATGCGTTGGACGCTGGCGCGGTGGATTTTTTGCCCAAGCGTTTTGAGGATATCGCCAGGGACAGAGACGAAGTGCGCAGGTTACTTTGTCAGCGTGTGCGGGCACTCGGCAGCCGGCGCGCCACTATTCCTCGCCGTGCGTCACCCGTCTCGCCGCCTCGCCCGTCGGCTGTTTCGCCAATGAGCAAGTTAGCCTCCAGCCATACCGGGTTGATCAAGCTGGTGGCCATCGGTACTTCGACAGGCGGGCCGGTGGCGCTGCAAAAAGTCCTGATACGCCTGCCGAAAAATTTCTCTGCACCTATCTTGCTGGTCCAGCATATGCCCGCTTCATTTACTCAGGCGTTTGCCAAACGCCTGGATCAAATGTGTGCGATTGAGGTCAGGCAGGCAGAAGACAAGGATAGCCTGCGGCCGGGTGTAGCCCTGCTGGCGCCCGGTGGCAAGCAAATGCGGATTGAAGGACGTCCGGGTAACGTACATGTTCGTATCAATGAAGAAAACCTGACCTACAAGCCATCGGTGGATGTGACCTTCTCCTCTATCGCTAATGTCTACCCTAAAGATACCCTGGCTATCATCATGACGGGAATGGGCGCCGATGGTCGGGACGGTGCAAAGACACTCCAGCAACGGGGGTCGGAAATATGGGCGCAAGATGAAGCCAGCAGTGTTATCTACGGGATGCCGGCTGCGGTTGTCGATGCCGGGCTGGCAACAAAGATACTGAGTCTGGATGAGATTGGGCCGGGGATCGTCAAACGCCTATGAAAATGGATCCCCTCAGCATCATTGGCCTGATCGTAGGTATTAGCGCCATTCTGCTAGGGCAGCACCTGGAAGGCGGACATCTCAAGACCCTGGTGAATGGGCCGGCGGCTTTGATTGTGCTGGGCGGCACCGTTGGCGCGGTGATGTTGCAATCACCCCAGGCGGTGTTCCTGAGGGCCATGCGCATGCTGTTTTGGACCGTGTTTACGCCACGTCTGGATTATGAGGAAACCATCGAAAAGATTATCCGCTGGAGCAATATCGCCCGTAAGGAAGGTTTGCTGGGGCTGGAAGATGTAGAAGAACACGAGCCGGATCCGTTTGCCCAGAAAGCCCTGCAGCTATTGATCGACGGGGGTGAACCGGACATCATCCGCGGCATTATGGAAGTGGATATTGATACCCGGGACAGTTTTGACACCAGTGCAGCCAGTGTCTTCGAAAGCATGGGCGGTTACAGCCCCACGATTGGCATTATCGGTGCCGTACTGGGGCTGATTCAGGTCATGGGCAATCTTTCTGATCCGAGCCTGCTGGGTAGCGGTATTGCAGTGGCTTTTGTCGCAACCATCTATGGTGTGGGCGCCGCCAACCTGCTGTTCCTGCCCGTTGCGAAAAAATTGAAAAGTATTGTACATGGTCAGAGTCAGTACCGGGAAATGATAGTGGAGGGTATGACGGCTATTGCGGAAGGGGAGAACCCGCGCAATATTGAAACCAAGTTGCTGGGCTACCTACGGTAGGCAATATCATGAGCAGGCGCAAGCGCAGGCCGCAAGAACACGAAAACACTGATCGCTGGCTGGTGTCCTATGCGGATTTCATTACCCTGTTGTTTGCCTTTTTTGTGGTGATGTATTCCATGTCTTCCATCAATGAAGGGAAGTACCGGGTACTGTCTGACACCATGGAGGAAGCGTTCAAAACGCCACCCAAATCACCTGAGCCTATCCAGATAGGCAAAGAGCGCAAAAGCCTGAAAACGGTTGAGACCACGGTCGATGAAATCAACCTGCTCGGGATTAAGCCGGACATTATTCCACATGCTCAGCAGATGGAACATATCGCCGATGACCTGCAGCGGGATCTGGCGCCGCTGGTGAATAAAAAACTGATCAAAATTACCCGAGACAAACTCTGGGTCAAGGTGGAACTGAACAACCGCATCCTGTTCGCCAGCGGTGATGCGCGTCTGACCGAACGAGGGTATCCGATACTGAAAAAACTGGCCGAGGCGGTACGCAGTTTGCCTAATCATATTGATGTAGAGGGACATACGGACAACCTGCCGATTCGCACGTCAATCTATCCCTCTAACTGGGAACTGTCTGCTGCCCGCGCCGCCAGTGTCGTGCATCTATTTATGCGCGATGGTGTTGACCCGAAGCATTTGTCCGCCATCGGTTATGGACAGTATCGGCCCATTGCCGATAACCACACAGCGCAGGGACGACGCAGAAACCGGCGTGTGGTCGTGGTGATTCTGGCGGACAAGAATGCCCGACGGATGATGGAAATTGAACAAAAAGAATAAAAGAAGAATAAAAGGGGACACAGTAAAAGGACGCGAATAAAAGGGAATAAAAGGGAATAAAAGGGGACATAAAAGGGGACACATAAAAGGCATAAAAGGGGACATAAAAGGGGACCATAAAAGGGGACAGATTTATTTTAAAAAGGGGACAGATTTATTTTTCAAGCATAAAAGGGGACCATAAAAGGGGACAGATTTATTTTAAAAAGGGGACAGATTTATTTTTCAAGGAACAAGTTAGTTTATAGCGAAACTCTGCCCAGAAAAATACAGAAAAATAAATCTGTCCCCTTTTTACACTGTCCCCTTATTACTTTTTTTTCTCTTACTAAATGAGGTATCAAGTGTGAAAATCTGGGCCATAGCCAACCAGAAGGGCGGCGTAGGCAAAACCACCACAGCTGTGAACTTGGCGGGGCATTTGGTCAAGCAGGGCTTACGCGTGTTGCTGGTGGATATGGATCCGCATGGCTCCATGAGCGCCTATTTCGGGCTGGATCCGGATTCTCAGGAAAAAAGTGTGTATCAGTTGTTTCAGGGTAATGGGACCAATCCTGGGACTGCGGCCACTGAAATTCTGTATGATACGGGCATCGATGGATTGCAGCTATTGCCATCCTCCACTGCGCTGGCGACCCTGGATCGCCAGTTGGGCACCCAGGAAGGCAAGGGACTGGTGATGGTCAATGCCATGACACAACTGGAACAGGAATTTGATTATGCGCTGCTGGATTGTCCGCCCTTGCTGGGCATTCTAATGGTCAACGCACTGGCGGCCTGTGGGCATCTGCTGTTGCCGGTGCAGACCGAGTTCCTTGCGATCAAGGGGCTGGAACGCATGATGCGAACGCTGAAAATGATCCGCCGCGCGCGCAGAAATACCTTCGAGTACACCATTGTTCCCACCATGTTTGACCGCCGCACCCGTGCGGCTTTGGACAGTCTGAGAACTCTGCGAGAGCAGTACGGATCGGAACTCTGGGAATCGGTTATACCGATTGACACCAAGTTTCGCGAAGCCAGCAAGCAGGGCCTTCCACTCTCGATAATGGCTCCCTCATCGCGGGGATCCAAAGCCTACGAAGCCCTGCTCACCAGCCTGCTCACAGGGCGGGACAAAGCCTATCTTAAACGGGCGAGTTCATGACGGCGGAAAAGGATAAGTTCGTGCTGGTCGATGAAAAGCTGGCCCTGACCCTGTTTCTGGATTCACTTCTGCGTGAGCCTGCACCAGCACCGGTGCCTGAGACCGGGGTGGAAAGTAGAACCATCACCGAAACGCTCCCTGCCTCTGTCCCGATCATTAAAGAAGCCCCCGTCCCGGCTGCTATCGAAGCCGAGCCGATTACCCCGGTGGTGGAGGAAGACAGGCCGGAAAATTTTCAGGAAGAAGAGGTGCTGGATGCGGGTTCAGACTGGGGTGATGAGTTTCAGGTCATGTTGTTCAAGGTGGCGGGGTTGACACTGGCCGTGCCGCTGGAAGGCCTCAATGGCGTGGTGGAATGGAAAGACGATCTGGCTGAGATGCCGGGGCATGCCGAGTTCTATCTGGGTATTCTGCAACATATGGGACAACGCATCCCGGTAGTGGAAACCGCCAGTCTGGTTTTCCCTCCCGATAAGCTGAAATCACTGGCCGTGCCTGAACCTCGCGATAGAATCACCCGCATCGTGCTGATAGACGAGGGGCGTTGGGGACTGGCTGTGGACGCCGTAGAAGAAGTGATCACCCTGGAGCATGACAAAGTACGCTGGCGTAGCGAACGCACCCAGCGCAAGTGGTTACTGGGAACGGTGATTGAACACATGTGCGCCCTGATTGATCCCCACGCTTTTGCCGAAAAGCTGGCCAGTGGCGAAGACTGAATCAAGGGATATTCACCCTTCGACAGGCTCAGGGCGAACGGGGTTTGAGTCTCAGAGTAAATTGGAATTTACGCCCATAAATTTACCGTTCGCCCTGAGCTTGTCGAAGGAAGCCTGTCGAAGGGTGGAACAGATATACCGGCCCACCGATTGACAGAAATATTTCACGTAATTTTCTTCCCCCTCACCTGGTTTTGGTACGTTTCCTGCATTTATTCATATTAACTCAAGTTTTTAGCGGATGTGTCGAAATGTGTATCAATACATCAGCTTGATTGTCTGCTTAGTTTGATAGAAATCAATCGGATACAATATGCCAGGTAGTTTCGTTGTTTGTCCTGGAGTCGGATATTTGACGTCGCGGTCTGCGGGCTACCGATCAAGAGGAGAAAGTTTTATGAATGAGGCAGTGGCAAGCGCGCAGGACCCGATTAT
>DRJN01000106.1 GCA_011052165.1 Gammaproteobacteria bacterium | reverse complement strand
CAGCATGAATTTCCTCTGAGCAGTGAAATCATCGAAACCATCCCCAAACAGGAACTGTTATTACTGGCTGGACTGTTTCATGATATTGCCAAAGGCCGCGGCGGCAGCCACTCAGAGCTGGGCGCCATCGAGGCCGCAGAATTCTGCCAGCAGCATGAGCTGAGTCCGTATGATACGGATATCGTCGCCTGGCTGGTTAAAAACCATCTTCTCATGTCGACCACCGCCCAACGGCAGGACATCAGCGATCCCGACGTGGTGCACCAATTCGCCCGGCAGGTGGGCGATCTCCAGCATCTGAATTATCTTTACTTACTCACCGTCGCCGATATTCGCGCCACCAGTGATTCAGTCTGGAATGCCTGGAAAGACTCACTGCTGAAACAGCTTTATCATGCTACCCGCCGGACTCTGCGCCGCGGACTAAGCAACCCGTTACTGCATGCCGAACATGTCGCCAGAGTGCAGGAGCAAGCCTGTGAGCTGCTGAAAAGGGAAACCCTGAAAAAAGAAAATATCAAACAGCTATGGGCCGAACTGGGTGATGAAT
Organism: Gammaproteobacteria bacterium; assembly: GCA_011052165.1. Taxonomy (GTDB): domain Bacteria; phylum Pseudomonadota; class Gammaproteobacteria; order UBA6429; family Thiohalophilaceae; genus JAADGZ01. Next base: position 3,225 of record DRJN01000106.1, on the reverse strand, counting down.
ATTTTCTGCGTTATGACGCCGGTGAAATCAGCTGGCACACTCACGATATCCTGCACACCCACGAAGACGATCTGCCACTGATCCTGTGCCGTCGGGCCAGCCAGCGTGGCGGCACTGAAATTTTCATCTACACCCACAACCGTCGAAACCTGTTCGCCACCATTACCCTGGTACTGGAACAGCAGGGCATGAACGTGGTGGATGCGCGTATATTTTCATCTTCCAGCGATTTTACCCTCGACACCTTTCTCATCCTGGGCGCCGACAACGAGCCGGTCAAGGATCAGGATGTTATCACCCAATTGCACACCATGTTGCAGCAAAAAATTCGCGCCAATGACGCCGAGATCAAACCTCTGGCGATCAATCTTCCACGCCAGGCAAAACATTTCAAGTTCGCCACCCGCATCCACCTTGAAACCGACGAACAGAACCAGCGCACCATTCTCAATATCACCGCCTATGATCGCCCCGGCCTGCTCTCACGTATCGCCACGGCCCTGAGCCAGTGCGAAATACAAATCCAGAACGCCCGTATCGCTACCTATGGCGAGCGCGCCGAAGATATATTCTTCATCAGCGATGCACAAAACCGGCCGGTGAATGATGAAAAACAGATCGCCTGCCTGAAGAAAAATATCCTGGAATTTCTGGAAGACTGACGGAATGTCACACAGTGTTGGGCTTCATTTCATTCAGCCCAACCTACATTTAGTTTCTGGCGTAGGTTGGGCTGAATAGGGTTTATGAAGCCCAACAAAATAACAGGCGGTCTTGCATTGCGAACATGATTTATTCAGTCTGTTTTTTAGCCGACAGGACTGCGGCCAGCATGACCAGCGCCCCGCCGATCCACTCCTGCAAGCTGATCACTTCACGGGTCAATAACTGTGATGATATGGCGCCGACAATAATCTCAAACAGCAAAATAATAGCCGAACGGTGAAGCGGCATATGCGACACACCATAAATCACGCTAAAGGTCATGATCGTAATCCCCAGCAAACCAATGATCGGCGCCGCCAGCAATGCCATCAACGAAGGTTGCCCTAACGGACTTGCGCTCACCAGCAATAGCAACAGCGCGACCAGCATTACCCCCAGCCAGCTGGTGGCCGTTCGGATCTGCAATGAGGTCGTCTGAGCCTTGCGCACCAGCGCATTGGTCAGCGCAAAACTGAACCCGGATGACAGCGCCAGCCAGTCGGCCGCCTCGGACTTAAACGGCATGCCCATTTGCGGATGCCATAACATAATCACCGCGCCACTCAACGCCACCATCAGCACCAGCAAGGTCGAGCGGTGAATCTTCTCACCCAGAAACCACCAGCCAATCAGGGTGGCCCAGACGGGCGACAGATAAAATAACAACAGCACGCGGACAATATTGCCATCCAGTACCGCCAGCACGAAAGCCACATTGCACCAGCCGCTGGCCAGCGCGAGTCCCGCCAGCAACCAGGGTGCCTGACTGAATTCATGATAACGACCGCGCAACAAATATAACAACAGCGGCAGGGTACCCGTATAAATCAGCAGGGTTGACCACAGCCCGGACAGCCCCGCCTGCTCCAGCAGGCGCAGGGGATACCAGAACAAACCCCACAGGGTCGCCGACAGCAGCAGGCTGAAAACGGGCGTCAGGGTGGATAAATTGGCGGGCTTTGAGGATTGCTTTATACTTTGCATCTTTTTTTCTGTCTCTATCTTTATTAAACCGGATCGATAAACCAGGCGCGTTGAACTCTACCATGAATCCCGATCTCGACAAGCTGCAACCCTATCCATTTGAAAAACTCGCCGCCCTCAAATCGGACATTCGCCCCGCGCTACAACAGGCGCACATCGCCCTGTCCATCGGCGAACCCCGGCATGCCGCGCCCGGCTTCGTCGCCGACATACTGGCGGATTCTTTTGACAGGCTTTCACATTACCCGCTGACCCGGGGCATGCCGGAACTGCGCCAGGCGATTGCCCACTGGCTGCAACAGCGTTTTAAACTGGCCTCCAATGGTCTTGATCCCGATAGCCAGATCCTGCCGGTCAACGGCACCCGTGAAGCGCTGTTCGCCTTTGCCCAGACGGTCGTCGATCGCACTGTGCCGGATCCGCGAGTGCTGATGCCCAATCCCTTCTATCAGATCTACGAAGGTGCCGCCCTGCTCGCCGGTGGTCAGCCTTTTTTTCTCAACTGCACCGAATCCAGCGGCTTGTTGCCCGACTTTGACGCCGTCGATGAAAATACCTGGAAGCATTGCCAGTTGCTGTATCTATGCTCGCCCGGCAATCCCACGGGGGCGGTCATCGGCATGCCCACCCTGCAAAAACTGATCGCCCTGGCGCAGGAATACGACTTCATCATTGCCGCCGACGAATGTTATTCAGAACTCTATTTCGATGAGCAGAATCCTCCCCCCGGCCTGCTGCAGGCCGCCCATGAGGCGGGTCACACGGATTTCAAACATTGCATGGTATTCCACAGTCTGTCCAAGCGATCCAATCTGCCCGGCCTGCGCTCCGGCTTCGTCGCCGGTGACGCCGGGGTGATCGCTCAATTTTTCAAATACCGGACCTACCACGGTTGCGCCATGCCGCTGACGCATCAAATTGCCAGCACTGCCGTGTGGGCGGATGAAATCCATGTGCAGGAAAACCGCCGCCTCTATCGGGAAAAGTTTGATGCCGTGCTGGGTATCCTTGAGCCGGTCATGGCCGTCAAACGGCCCGATGCCTCCTTCTATCTCTGGGTCCAAACCCCCATTGATGACACCGACTTTGCCCGCGGGCTGTTTGCCCAGCAAAATGTCACGGTGCTGCCCGGCACCTATCTTTCACGCAACAACGCCCAGGGCAATCCGGGCGCCGGACGCATCCGCATGGCCCTGGTGGCAAAAATCGGCGAATGCGTCGAAGCCGCCCGGCGTATTCGATGCTACATCGAATCTCTCTAAATATTAATCGTTGCATAAGTATTTGCACCATAGCCCCCTCTCCCCCCGGGAGAGGGTTGGGGTGAGGGGATAAAATACATGCAAATACTTATGCAACGACTAATACAGTAAAGTAACCATTCAGCCAGGCATGTTGGGCTTCGCGTTGCTCAGCGCCAACCTACGAGATCCTCCTTCAGCATTGACATAAAACTGCATATTTTCTTCGCCCGGGATATAATCCCGGGCACTTTAAAAAACCTGAATCCGATCCTTTAATCCGATCAGGCCTGAT
>DRJN01000105.1 GCA_011052165.1 Gammaproteobacteria bacterium | reverse complement strand
TCGAAGAACAACTAGATCAAGCACTCTATGCATAGTGTTTTCACGCTCATGGTTCGACAAGCTCACCACGAACGGTGAAATTAATCATATTAATCATGGCTTGCTTAATTATTATTGTTCGGCAAGCAAAATAATTACCTGTGATGTATTGTTTCACTTAGCCCAACCCACGATTTTTTTAATTTTATGCCAGGGTGAAAAGCTTTCAAGAATACCTTCGGCCGCACATCGTCCGGCAGCAACTGCCGTAACGATCAGATCGGGTCCATGAGTGTTGTCGCCACCGGCGTAGATTTTCGGATGCGAAGTCCGTCCCTGTGCATCAATTCGAATAAGACCCTGTTCATCCGTTTCCACACCCAGTTGCGCCAGCCACGACGGCGCCTGCGGGAGTTGACCGATAGCAAAAATCAGAGCATCACAATCCAGGATCATTTGCACCGATATATCACCGGCCTTCTCAAAGCGTGCTGAAGTGATCTGATGCTCCCCCATAATTTCAAGCGGCGAACTTTCAAATATAAACTGTACCCCTTCATCCCTCGCCATCTGCTTTTCTTTCGGCGAGGCGCGCATCGCTGTCTCTGTTCCACGGCAGACCACGATAACGCTGGCTGCGCCCTGACGTATGGCCGAGCGAGCACAATCCATGGCGCTGTCCCCACCCCCCAGCACCAGCACCCGCTTCGCTGACATAATTTCATCACTGCCCTTACGATTTACTTCAGCCAGAAAATCCAGGGCATTGTGAATACCGTCAAGATCACAGCCGGGTATGTCCAGTCTCCGCGAGGTTTGCGCACCGAGGCCCAGAAAAAAAGCATCATAATTTTTTGCCAGTTTTTCTATTAGAACTCCATCCACTTCAACACCTAAATGAAAATACACCCCGGCCTGTTCAAGAAGAGCATGGCGGCGCATCAGGATGGATTTCTCCAACTTGAAGGGCGGCACTGCAGTGGCCATCAAGCCACCTGCCACCATTTCCCGATCAAACACGGTCACTTCACAACCGGTCTTGTTCAGCTGATCGGCACAGGCCAGTCCGGCCGGTCCCGCCCCGATAACAGCGATGCTTTTGCCCTTGTGTTTCTGTTTGGCAGGCGGGACCGGTTTCCAACCCTGCCTGAAGGCTTCATCAGTAATAAACTGTTCCGCCATGCCGATAGTAACAGCACCCTCTTCTTCTTTAGCTTTGGTGCAGCTACCTTCACAGAGGCGATGCTGGGGACAGAGACGACCACAGATTTCCGGCAGATTACTGGTAGCATGGGAGATCTCAGCCGCCGTTTTTATATCACCGTCCGCAACCGCTTCCAGCCACTCGGGAATACGGTTTTTCAAAGGACAGGCGCTCATGCATCCCGGCACGCCACAATCCAGACAGCGTGCCGCCTGCTTCTGAATCTGTAAAAAAGCGGGAGACAAACCTGCTTCTTTCCAGTCCTGCCGCCGCTCAGAGACAGAGCGGTAACCGCTCTCTTGCCGTTCTGTTTTATCTGCCATTTTCCGTTTTAATAAATGACTGGCGTTCTGTTTCAGGGCGGGCCGAAACAGGTTACGCACATCGCGCACTTCCAGCGCATCCGTTGGACAAGACACCACACAACGGGCGCAACCCATGCAATCTTCCAGCGCAGTAATGCGCCCTGCTTCTTTGCCCTGTTTCCATACAGGGATACCCATATCACAAACCTGTTCGCAACGCAGGCAATCGATACATTTGTCCGAATCCATGTTGATACCATAAAAGCCGACATGGTTGAGCAGGCCGAAGGTGGCCCCGTAAGGACAGAGATAACGGCAGTAAAAACGGTTTCCAACAATGGGGGAAATAAAGAACGTGCCAAAATAAGTCATCGCGACGATAAGATAAAAACCACCCACAAAACTCACCGTCCAGGAATTAGGTGAAAACTGGGTAACCACCATCACGCCGACATAGTAAATAAAGAAAAACCATTTCGAGTGGCGCAGCTTCCATGCCCAGTCAGAACGCAGAGTGCGATCTCGAAAGGCAAAGCCTACCGTTTCACGCACGCCTACACAGGGACAGTTAAAACCGCAAATAACACGCCGACCGAACAGAAACACGGCGGCTAGAATCAGGAAAAAGGTTATCGTTCCCGGAACATGCAGGGAAGGAAACACTGGCTGTGCCCAAAGGAACCCTACATAGGGTTCATACACTGGGTATAGCCAGGGAATCAGCCACCAGAATACCGTCACCATAAAAACGAGAATCATCAATCGCTTGCGGGTATAGATATTTTTCTCAGCCAGAATACGCCAGAGTCCGAAGCACAGGATAATCGCATATTCAGTATAACGATTGAGCCAGATGGGGTTTTCGAACCACATCAGCCAGGTTTCATTCAACCAGCCGACAAAAGCCAGGGTAAACGCCGCCATGCTCAATAACTGAACCGGCAGGCCATAGCGTGCCGGCATGAGATCCTGTTGTGTGGCGTTAACGGTCCGAGGATTGTGAGTCAGGATATTATCAACTTGCATGCTATACCTTATTATTTTAAAAAATTTATCCTAACCTGGATAAACCACAAGATAAGTACCTTCACGAAATAATTTTCTGCAAAATGCACAGAAAATCATTTCTAAGGTACTAATAGGACGTGGAGTATGCGGGC
>DRJN01000104.1 GCA_011052165.1 Gammaproteobacteria bacterium | reverse complement strand
CCCAGCACCCAGGTGGAGATTTTCCATGCCGGCGGCAATGATTTTGTCCATAAACCGATCATCGAGGAAATTCTCGTCGCCCGGGTGCGCGCCCTGCTGCTGATTAAGCACCAGTTCGATGCGCTCAAGAAACAGGCTGAAACCATGCGCTGGATCGCGGCCACCGACAGCCTCACGGGTGTGCGCAGCAAACGCTACCTGGTTGATAATGGAGAGAAATTCATCCGTGCACCGGAAAATCAGGGCGTCTGGGCCATCGTCATCGATATCGATCACTTTAAGAGCGTCAACGACAATCTCGGCCACATCACCGGGGATCATGTTCTGGCCGAACTGGGGGAATTTCTCAACAGTCATTTTCCCGACGACATGGCCGTGCGCTTCGGCGGCGAGGAATTTTGTCTGCTGGTGAAAAACTGCAGCCGCGAAACGATTCTAAAACGTAGCGAGGAGCTGCGCCAGCAGGTTGAGAACCTGAAACCCGCCGGGCTGGAGATCAGCATCAGCCTGGGCGTCGCCGGCGTGGAGGAACACCCTGGTGCCAACCTCACCCAGTTGATCGCCCTGGCTGACAAGAGCCTGTATTTTTCCAAAGAGGCCGGCCGCAATCGCGTCAGCGTCGATGGACCCAACGGTCCCGAGTCATTACCTGCATCCCCCCCTCCTGTTCCGGATTCCCATCAGGGCTGAAATTTCCTCTTTTTCCACTATAATGCTTCACTAATATTGAACTTTTTTGTATATTGGCACTCATAGGTGACGAGTGCTAATATACTACTATCTTCAAAAAAAGAGGGTTGACCATCATGAGCAAGAATCTGGCAATGCAACTGGCGGTTCCCGTGGGTCATTCAGCTGGCAGTCTGGAAACCTATATCCAGGCAGCGCGCAGCATTCCTATTCTCAGCGCTGAAAAAGAAAAGGAGTTAGCGTTGCGTCTGCACGAGCAGGGCGATCTGGATGCCGCTCAGGAACTGATTATGTCCCATCTTCGTTTTGTCGTACATATCGCCAAGAGTTACAGCGGTTATGGCCTGCCGCAAGCGGATCTGGTGCAGGAAGGTAACATCGGTCTGATGAAGGCGGTCAGGCGTTTTAATCCCGAGTTCGGCGTACGCCTGGTCTCGTTTGCCGTGTACTGGATCCGGGCAGAAATTCATGAGTACGTGCTGCGCAACTGGCGCATCGTCAAGGTGGCGACCACCAAGGCGCAACGCAAACTGTTTTTTAATCTGCGCAGCAAGAAAAAAAGCCTGGGGTGGCTGAGCCATAAAGAGGTGGGCGCCATCGCTGATGATTTGGGCGTCAACCGCAAGGACGTTCTGGAAATGGAATCCCGCATGAGTGGCGTCGATATGGGCTTCGATGAGCCTGATAGCGATGACGACAACAGCCACACCGTCGCACCGATCACCTATCTGCAGGACGTGAGCCAGGAACCGGCCTCGCAGGTCGAGGCCAGCAACTGGAAAGAACACAACCATGCGCGTCTGAACAATGCGCTGGCCTGTCTGGATGATCGCAGCCGCGACATTATCCAGCAACGTTGGCTGGCAGAAGACAAGGCCACCCTGCACCAACTGGCCGACATTTACCAGATTTCCGCCGAGCGCATCCGGCAACTGGAAAACAACGCTATCAAAAAGTTGAAAAACGCATTGGCAGCATAAATTCCTGACAGGGTCCCAACAGGGACCCTTTTTCTATCATTTAAAAAAACTCTGACCAATTCCGTTCGCCCTGAGCTTGTCGAAGGGTATAGTATGCAAAATCATGATTCCCTCCGTTCACGATTCGACAAGCTCACCACGAACGGAGGGATTAATCAGCATTCCCTTAAGTTTCTATCAACATTTGTTTTATTTGCATGTCATCATCCACCACCGTAACGCCTAAAGTGGGTTTCATCAGCTTGGGTTGTCCCAAGGCGCTGGTAGATTCCGAGCAAATCCTCACCCGTCTGCGGACCGAAGGTTACACCCTCACGCCCGATTATGATGAGGCCGAACTGGTGGTGGTGAATACCTGCGGCTTTATTGACAGTGCGGTAGAGGAATCACTGGACGCCATCGGCGAAGCCCTGCATGAAAACGGCAAGGTCATTGTCACCGGCTGCCTGGGCGCAAAAGCCGACACCGTACTTGAGCAGCATCCCCAGGTGCTGGCCGTCACCGGTCCCCACGCGCTGAATGAGGTCATGCAGGCCGTCCATGCACATCTTCCCAAACCACATGATCCTTTTAGCGATCGGGTGCCCGCTGCCGGTATCAGGCTGACGCCTGAGCATTATGCCTATCTAAAAATATCCGAAGGCTGCCATCACCGCTGCACTTTCTGTATCATCCCTGCGCTACGCGGCGATCTGGTTAGCCGCCCTGTGGGCGAAGTTATGCGCGAAGCCGAGACACTGGCGCAGGCCGGTGTTAAAGAGTTACTGGTGGTTTCCCAGGATACCAGCGCCTATGGTGTAGACGTTAAATACCGAACCGACTTCTGGGGCGGACGCCCCGTTAAAACCCGCCTGACGGAACTGACACAAGCCCTGGGCGAACTGGGGATCTGGATTCGCCTGCACTATGTCTATCCCTATCCCCACGT
>DRJN01000103.1 GCA_011052165.1 Gammaproteobacteria bacterium | reverse complement strand
TTTTTACTACGCTTCAGATACAGGCGTTTCTGTACATCACTCTGGTAATTGCTGGACTGGTAATCCTGCTGGAAGCGCGCCACCACGATGTCTTTTTTACCTGTCACAGTTTCAGGATAGGCCAGTAGCGAAATATCCGATAGCTGTATTTTCTGATAAGACTTGTTGCGCGCAATCCGCCGCTTGCGTTTGCTCCAGCTTTTCAGATCATAACCCTGGCTCCAGAAATCATTACTGTAATGACTGAGATAACGAGTCACATTCAGACTTTCCCAGTCATGCCGCCAGCGTTCAAGATCTGTCAACACCTTATCACGTTCCTGCCGCCAGACTTTCGGTGTCAGCCAGTCTATTTTTTTGACTATCACCACCGGCGTCACACCCGGGTGCAGCTCTTTTTTCAGGGAGTTGAAATCAATATTCGTCAGCACCATGCAACCTTCACTGTCCAGCGGTGGGCGGCTGTAATAATTACTTTCGGTACCGTGCAACCAGATACCATAACCGGTCTTACCCTGGTGCCTATCCAGTTCATTAGGGTAATTGAGAGGAAACGCACCTACACCGTATTTATCCGGCAGCTTTTTCTTTGGTATCCATGAGGTGATAAAATAAACGCCCTCGGGCGTGCGTAGATCGCCACGCGTATATTTATTGCCTTTCTTCTTGCCGGTACTAACGTAATAGTTTTGCACCAGTTTCGGTGGCTGATTCTTCTGACGCTGATAGACATAAAGCCGGTGGGTGGACTTTTCCACCAGCACCGCATACTCTACCGACTTGCCCAGTTTCAGGATCTGTCTGGGTAGACGCCGCTGAGTATGACCGAACGGTCCAACACGGGGCCGCACGCTATTCAGTCTGAGCTTTACCTCCAGGCGCAACGCTTTTAGCTGGGCAACATGATTCGATCCCAACTGACTCAGAATTCTGTTTTTGCCAATATTCTTTAGCGCAACCACCCGGGAAAGAAGAATATCGCCTCGAATCAGAGAGGCCAGGTGAAAATCCGGTACCTGTTGCAGCAGATCATCCAGCTCCCGCAGAGCCTGTTTCGGCTTACCCGATTTAAAATAGACCAGCCCTCGAAGCAACTGTGCTTCATGATCCCGGGGGTAGGCATCCAGGCGCAGATCCAGTCGTTTTAAAACGTCATCGGCATTATGGGGTAATACATGCCTGGAAGACGACAAGGTGGTTTCCAGACTGGCCAGCATCTGTGGCTGTTTTGCCTGTGCATGAGTGGCCGGAAATAATAGGGATCCCAAGAAAAGAACAAGAACTTTTAACATGTCTGAAATCATATCCCGCCTACAACGAACGTTCAGATAGAATGCGCCAGCCCTCGGACGAGGACTTCAGTATCATTTCCTTCCGGGTCCTGTCTCGATAATGATCAGACTGGTAACGTTGTGAAAACCGCACCCGCGCCAGCCCCCCTCCGGCGGGTTGGATCTGAAAATCATTGAGTGTGATCTTGACCCAGGCCGGGCGGCGTAAACGCAGGCGGCGTTGCTGCGCCCAACGGCGGCGGCTCAGACCTTTTGCCGGACGGAAGTCCGGCGCATAGAAGGAAAGATAAAGATCCACTTGCTGCGCAGACCATGCGCTGGCCCAACCCTTCAAGGTCAGAAGAATATCTTTATTCTCTTGCCCCGTTTGTTTTGATGCCGCAGGCAATTTCCTGGCCGGAGCAGGCGCTACGGCAATGACCTTCGCTGTGTTTTGTTTTTTCTTTGCTGTCTGCACCGGTGCAATTTTCAGCTTCACCTCTTTCAGGCTGAGCTGCTTTGGCACCACGCCCAGTTGCAGCGCCCTGGCATAGGAACCCCGCGCCATTTCCACATAGACGGCGCTGAGATTGTCATAAACCGTCGCATAGAGCTTATCCACATGCATGGCCTGCTCCAGACGTTCAAGGGCGGCATCCAGCTTGCCTTCTTTGGCCATCAGCACAGCCAAATTGTTGAAAAGCACCGGCTCCTTGGGATGGAGTTGGATCAATGCTTGATAGCGTTTAATCGCGGCGGCGGTGTCCCCCGCAGATTCAAGCTTATGTACCTGCTGAAGTTCCGATTCCAGCTGTTTCAAATCAGTCCCTGCCACACCGGCTACCACAGGCTGAAAGACCTGCGCTAACAGGAAGAAACAGATCATAATCCAGATTGAACGCATATTCACGACTCTCCTTACAGGCATAAATAAAAGCTTAATGATTATAACAACCTGCAAAGTGCTAGCAAGTAACACTTGTTTAGTCGGCATATTTTTGTTGCGCTTGAGCGAGTGGCAACCGTTCCATCAGGTAACACAGGCAGTCCTGACGAATGATCTCCCGATCCAAGCTGAGCATAGAAGGCATGAGTGGAGTGCGGGTAATAATTTCACCTTTAGAGACTTCGAAATAACGCGCCGCCATTTCCCGTCCCCGCTCATCCCATACCTGTAACGGCAAATGCTGCCCGCCACTCCAGCCAAACAGGCTACCCGCCGGTAACTCGGTAAAGTTCAGTTTGTCCATATCCGGCAACAGGGAAAAATCCGCCCCCCCCTCAGCAAGACCGATGTGGGTATCCGGCTTCACCTTGATCGTGGCCACGGTGTGAAACAGATCGATCTCCCTGTCTGGCAGTGCATGGTCAGAAAAAACGGAGAGGTGCAAACAGGCTTCCATAAATTCCCGTGCATGCACTACACCGGCCATCTCACCCGGCTGTCCACACTCCAGGGTCACCGAAGGGCAGTAGGCAGCCATCGCCAGACTCATCACCTCGTCCGGCATGATAAAATACACTATCGTGCGGCTGAACAAACGAGCAAGATGCAAAAAATGCGCATCCAGTCTGTTAATACAGGCATAGTGCGGATTCATGCCTGAATTATTGTGTATATCAATCGCGGCAAACAGGCGCATATCCGCCAGCTCGGCCTGCACTTCCCGTACCAGCGGGTGTTCGGGCGCGATTCCCTCCGCCTTCCAGATGCGATTATAGTCGGCCTGCCCCGGCAGGCAACGCCAACCTTTAGCGGCAGCCGCCACATTACCTATAAACAGGCAAAGTGAGCGAGGCAAAGGTTTGTCGCGATACTCTGAAAGGATGCTGCGTAACGCTTCCCAACCGGTTATTTCATTGCCGTGCAGAAGCACGGAAATAAACAGTACCTCTTTACGCTGTCCTTCAAGGTGAATCAACGTCGGGCCGGACAGTACGCTTATCAGCTGCCGGGCATCGCATTGCAACAGCGCGCCAGGCAGTTCGTCCAATATGGTCAGCATGCTAGATAGTCCAGCCATGCAGGGGGTCACCACTTTCCTGCCGTTTGAGGTAGGCTTGTGTCAGCGCCTGCATGTCACGACCATGCTTCGCCACCCAGGCACGCTGCCAGCGTGCACCATTGATATCATTGCGTAAACGCTGTTCGATGATCTGCAAATATTCCTGACTGTCAGTAAGCGCCACACCCAGTTGCTGTAACCCGCTTCGCGCCAGGGGTAACAGAGCCTCCAGCAACAACTCCCGGGCATTCACCTGGCGATCTTCAAACCAGGTAAACGATGCACCCAGGCCCAGGCGGGCGGCGCGATAAAAGTTATCCCGCACATGATTGAATAGCAGCCGTTGTTCCGGCACGGCTTCCTCGTTCGCCAACGCATACACCGCACCATAGAAAAAAGCGGCATTGGCAATCCCATCCATAATACTCGGACCCGCCGGCACCACACGCTGTTCAAGCCGCAGATGAATATCCCCATCGGCATCAAACCCGATCAGCGGTCGGTTCCAGCGCCAGATAGTACCATTGTGAAAGCAAAGATGATGTAATTGTGACGGCGCTTCATCAAACTCAACCGGTAGCAACACCGGGTAATGTTCCAAATTGTCAGTGAAGCATTCCATCAGTGACTCACGCACATAAGCGTCCGCAAAGCTCACCCGATGAATAGGGCCAAACGCGGCATCCTCAAAGCCACCGACCGCCACCGCCTGTTCAAATAATGGAATGCGGGTTTCATCCCAGAGATCCTTGCCAAACAGAAAAGGTGAATTGGCCGTCAAGGCCACCATCGGCGCAGAGAGGATCAGGCTGGCGTTGAACAGACGTACGGACAAGCCCTGATTCACCTGCATGTGAAGCTGGAACGAAGTGGTGGCGGATTCCAGCATCACGTCCCGATGGGCGATACGCAAATGTTCACGGCCGTTGATATCAAACACCAGAGGTTTGCCCTTGCGCCGGCGCAGAGCCTCCCGGTTCAATGCCCGGTAACGGGCCATATTCGACATATTGCCCAGGGACAGATCATCGTTACTGAGTGTGGGCAGAATGCCAATGATGAGCAGTTCGGCCTCCATCTGCCTGGCCACTTCGCGGCACTGCCGCCACTGCTGCCTGAGTTCGTGATGCATGCTGGAAAACACGTGGCCGGACAGACTGCGCGGGGTATTGTTGAGTTCGAAATTAAAACTGGCCAGCTCAGGCGACGCTAACGGGCTGTCCAGTTCCCTGAGGAAACGCTCATTGATCGCCAGTGGCCGCAACTGATCCGGATCCAGCAGCCAGGCTTCCAGCTCAAAACCGGCAACCGGCTCAGCCGAGGAGAATTGCTGTTCGTCGAAGTACTGCCGAAGCAGATCGGTTTCCGCTTCCAGGCGCGCCCGAAACCGTGCATGATCCTCTTTGGAAAACTGACTGCTGAGTATTTCTTCACCCATACTTCAAGAATAGCAGGCTCTGTGTCACCAACACTTCCTCATTTACCAAAGCCCTTTTTCACTGAGAATTTTTTCAAGCTCCTGCAAACGTGTGCTGACATCTTCCAGCAAAAACAATTCTTGCTTGCTTTGAAGCGGCAGGGGCAGAAGTTCAATCAGCCGTGCGCTCACCCAGTCGCCGTCATCATAGCGGGTATCCATGGTTGAAAAGGGAGGATCAAGCTGGGTGATAATTTTCTCCAGCATCACCGCCATGGGCTGATACTGCACATCCAGTGAACAAGCGCTCATCGCCGGCAACAACTCGACCTCGGCCTGCACCAGTTGGTTGGGCCGCACTTCATGAGAAAGAATGCGGAAACGTTGCGAACCACTCAGCGTGATGCCAAGCAGGCCATCCGCACGTTTATGCCAGTAGCTGATTTGGGTCAGGGTGCCGACATCATAGGTACGGGCGGCATGGCCTACTTCACGACCTTCACGAATCAGCACCACACCAATGCCCGATCCGCTTTTCATACAGCCGCTGATCATGTCCAGATAACGGGGTTCGAATATCCGTAACGGCAGAAAACCACGCGGGAAAAGTACGGTTTTTAGCGGAAACAGGGGAATGATCTGGGTCATGCTCGTCTCAGCGGCCTCTTTTCCCCGTTAACCGGCTAAAAAAACCTGTCATCATCAAGCCCCCAACGGCCCACCAGGTTGTGAGCAATCTGCAGGTGATCCAGAATACGGGCGACAATAAAATCCACCATGTCATCAATGCTCGCCGGCTTGTGATAAAACCCCGGATTGGCCGGCATGATGGTGACACCGGCGCGAGACAGCTTAAGCATATTCTCAAGATGGATACTTGACAAGGGTGTTTCCCGCACCACCATAATCAGTTCACGCCGTTCCTTGATCATCACATCCGCCGCCCGTTCGATCAGGTTGTCACTATTACCATTCGCAATGGCTGCCAGGGTACCGGTGGTACAGGGACAAACCACCATATGCCCGGCATGATGCGAACCGCTGGCCACTGGCGCCATCCATTGATCCCGGCCCAGAACCTGGATTTGCCCTGGCCGGGCACCATACTGCCGGATCAGCCAGTCTTGCATCTGCGCCGGTTTCGACGGAATATCCAGATCTGTTTCTATCGCCAGCACCATTTGTGCCGCCTGGGAAAGCAGAAAATACACTGGTCTTTCTGCGCGAACCAGACAGTCAAGCAAACGCAAACCATAGGCGGCACCGGAGGCGCCGGTCATGGCGAGAATAACGGGGCGCTCACCTGTCCTGTTCATTCTTTCATCTCAGCATCCGCCAGGGCGGCCAGTAAACGGCTGTGGATATTTTCGAAGGCACCATTACTCATAACCAGAATGTGCAGGGTTTCTCCCGCCTGTTCATGTGCAAGACGCAGGCAGGCGCGAATAATATCTTCGGTATCTGAAAACAGGGTGACAGAGTCACCCGCGTCATTGAGGATGGCCGCCCTGTTCCCGTTAACCCCGGCCGGCTGACAAATCAGAATCTCATCCGCCTGCTGCAGGGCCGGAACAAGCGTATTCTGATGAACACCCATACGCATCGTGTTGGAACGCAGCTCAAGGATGGCGATAATCGGCTCATCGCCCACATGCGCACGCAAGCCCTGTAAGGTCGAGGCAATGGCTGTGGGATGATGCGCAAAATCATCGTACACGATTACCCCACCCACCTGCCCCCGCACTTCCATACGCCGTTTGATGCCTTTGAAACCCGAGAGACTTTCCGCCGCCAGTCCAGCAGGCACACCGGCATGGCGCGCCGCCGCAATCGCTGCCAGCGCATTCGCCACATTATGGCGCCCCATCAGCGGCCACCGCACCCGGCCCTGAGGCTGTTGCTGAAAGCGCACATCAAAACAACGGTCATCTTCACTCTTAGCCGCTACCTGCCAGTCGGCTTGAGTCTGATCCGGTTCCTGTACAGAAAAGTGTTCCACTGGCGTCCAGCAGCCGCGGGCCAGAACTTCCTGTAATGCGGGTTCCGCCTGGTTGCTGATGATCAACCCCTCACCCGGTACCGTACGTAACAGATACTGAAACTGTAATTTTATCGCCTCCAGATCGGGGAAAATATCGGCATGATCGAATTCCAGATTATTCAGGATCAGCGTGCGCGGATGGTAATGAATAAACTTGGACCGCTTGTCGAAAAACGCCGTATCATATTCATCCGCTTCAACCACAAAAAACGGCGTCTCCCCCAGCCGCGCCGATACACTAAAATTATCCGGCACGCCGCCAATTAAAAAACCGGGCGCCAGTCCGTTGGCTTCCAGTATCCACGCCAGCAAACTGGCCGTGGTGGTTTTTCCGTGGGTCCCGGCCACCGCCAGCACCCAGCGATCGCGCAACACATGTTCCGCCAACCACTGCGGGCCGGAAGTGTAGGTCAGACCGCTATTCAGCACATATTCCACCGCCGGATTGCCCCGCGACAGCGCATTGCCAATCACCACACAATCCGGTGTGGGTTGCATCTGCGCTGGATCAAAGCCTTCCTGCAGATGAATACCCTGTTCCTCCAACTGCGTGCTCATGGGCGGATAGACATTGGCATCTGAACCGCTGACTTCATGCCCCAGCGCCCGCGCCAGCAGGGCAAGCCCCCCCATAAAGGTACCGCAAATGCCCAGTATATGAATACGCATACCCTGTTACTCGAATAGAAAACGGAATCTTAAGAACTAGTGCAGTGTCCTGAATAGTATGTCTATTAAGACATACTATTCAGGACACTGCACTAGGACACAGGCATTACAAACAAGCCAACAATCTGATAGCCCAGCAGTTTATATCCCATTGCCAACAGCAGCGCCAGCAGGATTGATATCGAAAGCGCACGCCGGAGAATGTGGGCGGTAATCACGAGATGCCAGAGTTCAAACACCAAAAGCAGGATTCCCCAGCCACCAGGATTATCCATACGCGTTTGCAGGCCAAACAACACCGGCATGGCCAATACTGTGATTACAATGGATGTCCCCAAGAGGGCCGTCAAAGTTTGCAGAATCCGTTGCAGATAACCAAATAGCTGTAACAATACAGCCGTTAACACCAGAACGCTGGCATTGGCGACAATCACGATCAACAGAACCTCGAAAATCCTGATACCCGGCAGCCCCAGATGGGTCGACACAAGATCCAGAAACAGCATCAGCATCAACAACAACACCAACAGTGCTGTAGATGCCGGAACATCTTCCGGCCCTTTCTGAAGGCGACTAATACGCCAAAACAAGATTAACAATGCCTGCACACACACAAACTCGGGCAAGGGTGAACGCCTGCTATGCAGACTGAAGACAAACATAACAAGGCAGGGCGCCACTCTACACCAGCAAGCTTTACCGCGAGCATCAAGACTAAATTATGTTATGGTTGTAACTGTTATTAATACAAGAATACCATAGAGATACGCCGGATAACCATGCAAACGCCGCTTTACATCGATAATCAGACCGCGCTTGAAACTCTCTGCGAAGAGCTAAAATCCGCTTCCTGCATTGCTCTGGATACCGAATTTCTCCGTGAAAAAACCTATTCTGCCCGTCTTTGTCTGATTCAGGTGGCCACCGAGCAAACCATTGCCTGTATCGATCCCTTCAAGCTGGGCAACCTTGATCCTTTTATGGAAATTCTCTTTGATCGGCATATTATAAAGATCCTGCATTCCGCCCGCCAGGATCTTGAAATTTTTTACCACCTCAGCCACAAGGTGCCCGGCCCCATCTTCGACACCCAGATCGCCGCCACTCTGCTGGGCCTGCCGGATCAATGCGGTTATGCCACCCTCGTCAAACAGCTCCTCACTATCGAACTGGACAAGACGCAAACTCGTACCGACTGGAACCAACGCCCACTCGATACGGCACAACTGAATTACGCCGCCGACGATGTTCGCTATCTCATCCAGCTCTATCCCCTTATTCTGCAGCAACTGCACACCAGCGGCCGACAGGACTGGTTAAATGAAGATTTCATCCATCTTGAAGATCCCGATATTTATCAATTACCGCTGGATACTTTATGGAAAAAAGTCAGTGGTCATGGCCGACTCAAGGGAAAGCAACTGGCCATCGTTAAACAACTGGCCGGTTGGCGGGAAAAACACGCACGGACGCAGGATCTTCCGCGCAAATGGGTCCTGGCGGACGATGTTATTATTGCGCTGGCGCGCATGGCCCCCGAGCATCCGCAGCAACTCGAAAAAATACGCGGCCTGAATAACAGCCGGAGTAAAAATCGGGGAGAAGAAATACTGGCCGAAATCAGAGCCGCCCATGATATGCCGAAAGAGCAATGGCCCCTCATCCCAACAAAAAAAACAAGCCAGGATGAAGACGTTATTATCGATCTGCTTATGAGCGTCCTGAAATTTTTAGCGGAAAAAAACGGCATCAGCCCGGCCATCCTCGGCACCCGCAAGGACGTAGAGAAACTGCTCACCCACGACGCTCAGCCCACCCTGATGCAGGGCTGGCGCAAACACATTGCTGGCAACCAGCTAGAAGAAATTCTTAGCGGCCAGCAGATTCTAAAAATACAGAATAGAAAACTTCAGCTTGAAAGCATCACATCCAACCAAAAATAATAATATTAATTGTTGCAACAGTATTTGCATGTATTTTATCCCCTCACCCCAACCCTCTCCCAGAGGGAGAGGGGGCTATGGTGCAAATACTGATGCAACGATTAATAATATCAGGGCCGAATATAACTGTAACCCTGTTCCTGCAATTCAACCACTCGCGCCACACCCATGGGCACAGTGCCCACGCCGTCAATTAATCTCGGTATTCTTCCCGTTCTTTGCCTGATTTTATCCAGCGTGTGCTGATCGGCGCTGAATTTAAACTCATCATGCTGAGCAAGATTCTTCACCCGCCGCGCATGCTGACCTGTAGGCAACACCAGGCTAATGCCCGGACCATAGGCCACGATCTCAACCTGCACATGATCGACGCCATATTTTCTTTGCAGGTTAATCGCGTTATTCAACGCGATGGTCTGCGCCCGGGGATCATCGGTGCTTACCTGAATGACGACGCGGTGAATGCCATCACTCTGTGGTGTGGTAGCGCAGCCATTCAGCAAAAACAAGCTTGCTATAAAAGCAAGGCCCAGCCACTGTTTCACGTTGTTTCTCCTTAAATGTCCGTTAATTTAGAAAGCTCTCTGCCGCAAACAAAGCGGAGAAATCCTGCTTCTCCGCTTTATTCTACATTCCACCTGTTCCTTACCCCTAACCTGGATAAACCACAAGACTCTGTTCAGTACCCCCTTGAGGGGTATAAGTACCTTCACGAAATAATTTTCTGCAAAATGCACAGAAAA
>DRJN01000102.1 GCA_011052165.1 Gammaproteobacteria bacterium | reverse complement strand
TTGCATAAGTATTTGCATCATAGCCCCCTCTCCCTCAGGGAGAGGGTTGGGGTGAGGGGATAAAATACATGCGAATACTTATGCAACGATTGATATCGTCGTTTTCTGTGGCTTTCAGTGACAGGTCCGGCTTGTCTACCGATAATTACCTGACCATAACGCTATAAAAACAGGGCGAAATACGCATTTGCAAAACAGCAGATGGCCTCTGTTTTTGCTTAGGGAATAACCGGGAAGTATGCTCATGAATGATGATCGGTCTCCACGTTTCGTTAGCCGGCTTACCCGTGACACACTGGCGCTTATCATGGCGGGTGGACGGGGTTCCCGGCTGAAGGATCTGACCCATTGGCGCGCCAAGCCTGCGGTGCCTTTTGGCGGCAAGTTCCGGATTATTGATTTCCCTCTTTCCAACTGCATCAATTCAGGTATTCGCCGCACCGGCGTGCTGACCCAGTACAAGGCTCATTCCCTGCTGACGCATATCCAGAAGGCATGGGGGCATTTGCGCGGTGAGTTCGGTGAATTTGTGGAACTGCTGCCGGCGCAACAGCGTATCGCTGCCTCCTGGTATGCCGGGACGGCCGATGCGATTTACCAGAATCTGGACATCATTCGCAGCCATTGCCCCCACTATGTGCTGATTCTGGCCGGTGATCATATTTATAAAATGGACTATGGCGAGATGCTTGCCTCGCATGTGGAAAATCAGGCGGATATTACCGTGGGTTGTATTGAAGTACCGCTGGCGCAGGCCAGCGCTTTTGGCGTGATGGGAGTGGCGGAAGATAAGCGTATTCAGAACTTCACGGAAAAACCCGATATGCCTGCGCCGATGCCGGGCAGCGAGGACATGGCCCTGTGTTCCATGGGCATTTATGTTTTCAACACCGAGTTCCTGTTCGAACAGTTAATCAAGGATGCCGACATGCCCCAGTCCAGCCACGACTTCGGCAAGGATATAATTCCCTCGGTCATTGAACGCTACCGCGCCTATGCCTATCCCTTCCGTGATCCGGAAAATAACAAACAGGCCTACTGGCGCGATGTTGGCACCGTGGATGCGCTCTGGGAAGCCAACATGGAACTGGTGAGTGTCACGCCGGAGTTGAATCTCTATGATGAAAACTGGCCTATCTGGACTTACCAGGAACAGTTGCCGCCGGCCAAATTTATTTTTAATGATGAGGATCGGCGCGGCATGGCGGTGGACTCGATGGTCTCCGGCGGTTGCATTATCTCCGGGGCGAAAGTGCATCATTCCCTGTTGTTTTCCAATGTCTGCGTCGAATCCTATACTTCATTGAGTGAAACGGTGGTGTTGCCCAATGTCGTGATTGGAGAACATTGCCGGATTAGTAAGGCTATTATCGACAAGGGCTGCAAGGTGCCAAAAGGCACTTTGATAGGTCAGAACCCGGAACATGATCGGGAACGCTTTCATATCAGTCCTGGCGGCGTGGCGTTAGTGACGCCGGAAATGCTGGGGCAGAGGTTGCATCATGTCCGCTAAACCCCTGAAGGTAGTGCTCTACTGGCACATGCATCAACCCGAATACCGGGATTTCCGCAGTGGTAAATATCACCAGCCCTGGACCTACCTGCACGGGATCAAGGACTATGTGGATATGGCGGCCCATCTTGAGGCCATACCCCAGGCGCGCGCGGTAGTGAATTTCGTACCCATCCTGCTGGAACAGATTGACGATTACGCCCGGCAGATAAAGGGCTTCCTCAACAACAGCACGGCCTTAAGCGATCCGCTGCTGGCAGCACTGGCCGGGCCGGTGCTGCCATCGAGTCAGGAATCACGCCTGGAATTGATTCGCCATTGTTTGCGCGCCAACGCCGAACGCCTGATTGATCCCTTCCCCGCCTATCGCAAACTGGCCGATATCGCGCGCTGGCTGCCGCAACATCCGGAAATGATGCTGTATGTGAATGATCAATATCTGGCGGATCTGCTGGTCTGGTACCACCTGGCCTGGATAGGGGAAACGGTACGCCGGGAAGATCGGCGCATTAAATGCTTACTGGAAAAAGCCTCCAGTTATACGCTGCATGATCGGCGTGAACTGCTGGCGGTTATGGGGGAGCTGCTGGCCAGTATTACCGTGCGCTATGCGGCGCTGGCAAAGCGTGGACAGGTCGAGTTGTCGATGACGCCCTATGCTCATCCTATTATGCCATTGCTACTGGACATTCAGAGTGCGAAAGAGGCCTTGCCCGATATCACGCTGCCTTTTTTGCAGCAGTATCCAGATGGTGAGGAACGGGTACGCTGGCATTTGCAGGAGGGGCTGGCCAGCTTTGAAAAATATTTTGGTATTCGTCCAGTAGGTTGTTGGCCCTCGGAAGGCAGTGTTAGCGAGGCTACGTTAAAATTGCTGTCTGAAGCGGGTTTCAAATGGACGGCATCCGGTGAAAGTGTGTTGCGCAACAGTCTTGCGGCATCGGACATGGTGCCGGGGGAGGATAGTTGTATCCATCAGCGTTATCAGTTGCAGGACCAGGCCATCCATTGTTTTTTTCGTGATGATGGCCTATCGGATCTCATCGGCTTTACCTATTCTGACTGGCATGCGGATGATGCGGTCGCCAATTTCGTGCATCACCTGGAGGACATTGCTGATACCTGTGCCGATCAGGACGGCAGCGTGGTGTCTATTATTCTGGATGGTGAAAATGCCTGGGAGTTCTATCCGGACAATGGCTATTATTTTCTGCGGGCGCTTTACAAGGAAATTGCCGAAAATCCCCGACTGGAATTGACCACGTTTTCAGATTGCCTCGAAGATGCTTCGAGCGTGGTTATTCCGAAACTGGTGGCGGGTAGTTGGGTGTACGGTACCTTTTCTACCTGGATCGGTGACAAAGATAAAAACCGCGCATGGGACATGCTGGGTGAGGCCAAACGCCAGTACGATAAAGTGATAGCCAGTGGCGGACTCGACGAACCGCATCGGCAACAGGCCGAGCGGCAGCTGGCCATCTGTGAAGGTTCAGACTGGTTCTGGTGGTTCGGCGACTACAATTCAGTCGAGTCGGTCAGCGAATTTGAATCCCTGTATCGTATGCATCTATCGAACCTGTACCAGATCCTGGGTGAAGAACCGCCCGCCTATTTATCTGAAGTTTTTGCGCATGGCAGTGGCACCCCCGAACTGGGTGGTGCCATGCGCAAGGGCCAGGCGTAGGCCTGTGATCAAGGCAAATGGACTGCCGGTATTCGATTTCTCTGCAA
Organism: Gammaproteobacteria bacterium; assembly: GCA_011052165.1. Lineage (GTDB taxonomy): Bacteria > Pseudomonadota > Gammaproteobacteria > UBA6429 > Thiohalophilaceae > JAADGZ01. Next base: position 1,456 of record DRJN01000102.1, on the reverse strand, counting down.
CCAGACGGGCGGGAATTTTGCTGCATCCGACGTCATTGCCCGGGCGTGGCGACAACGGTGACATGGGCCATGCTGCCTACCGCTTTATTGAATTTCTGGCCGCCAGCGGTATCAGCGTCTGGCAGACCCTGCCGCTGGGGCCGGTGCATGAGGACGGCTCGCCTTATCAGTGTCTTTCCGCCCATGCCGGTGATCCCCGCCTGATCAGTCTCGACTGGTTGAAAGATCACGGTTGGCTAAACAGTGTGGAGCCTGACAAAAAAATAACGGGAGCATCATTCCGGCATCGTTGTTTACAACGGGCATTCGCTTTTTTCAGTCAGCATGCCAACAGCACACAACAACAGGATTTTTCCATATTCTGTCAGCACCATGCTGCCTGGCTGGATAGCTATGCACTCTATATCGCGATCCGTCAGGCGCAGAATAACCATGGCTGGTTCGACTGGCCGACACCCTTGCGTGATCGAGAGGCCGAGGCGCTGGCAGACGCGGAGCAGGATTTACAGGATGATATTGGCTTTGTAAAATTTGAACAGTATGTTTTTTTTAGCCAATGGCATGAATTAAAAAATTATGCGCACCGTTATGGCGTTTCCCTGTTTGGCGATATGCCTATTTTTGTCGCGCATGATAGCTGTGACGTGTGGAGCAACCAGCGCTGTTTTCTGCTGGATGAAAACGGACAACCCGAAGTAGTCGCCGGCGTACCGCCGGACTATTTTTCTGAAACGGGACAACGCTGGGGCAATCCCCTGTATGACTGGGCGCGCATGGCGGAAAACAGTTTTCAGTGGTGGATAGCACGCATTCAGACTCAGCTTGAACTGTTCGATCTGGTGCGTATCGATCACTTTCGAGGCTTTGAAGCCTGTTGGGAAATACCCGCAAAGGAAGAAACGGCGATCCATGGACGTTGGGTCAAGGCGCCCGGTGAGGCGCTGTTGCAAAAGTTGAGTGACGCTTTTGCAGGCTTGCCCCTGGTGGCGGAAGATCTTGGCGTTATTACGGCCGAAGTTAACGCGCTGCGCCAGCGCTTTCACCTGCCGGGGATGCGTATTTTGCAGTTCGCCTTTGACGGGGGCGCGGATAATCCCTATCTGCCGCATAATCATAAACCTAACACCGTTGTCTACACCGGCACCCATGACAATGACACCACGCGGGGCTGGTATGATGCGCTGGAAGAGAAGACCAGAAAGAACATCGAAAACTATCTGGGTTATACCCTGGATGAAAGCATGCCCTGGCCCCTGATCCGTCTGGCGCTGGCCTCGGTGGCGAATATGGCGATCATTCCTTTTCAGGATATTCTTGGGTTGGGCAGTGAGGGGAGAATGAATGTACCCGGTACGAGCGAAGGCAACTGGCACTGGCGTTTTGCCGACGATGCTTTGACTAGCGACATTTCTGCCCGTCTACGTGAACTGGTTTGTTGTTACGGGCGCTGTCCGGC
>DRJN01000101.1 GCA_011052165.1 Gammaproteobacteria bacterium | reverse complement strand
TGCGGCTATCGCAGGAAGTCGAAAATGCAGTGATTGTCGCCATTATCTGTGATCGGGGTGATCGCTATCTTTCGACCGATGTATTTCCGGCTGAATAGCTTTCAGGTTTCTGAATATAATGTCACCTAAACAACGCTATAAGAAACTCGATCCCAACCCTGTACAGACAACCATAGAATCTCTCACCCATGAAGGTAAAGGGGTGGCCCGTGTTGATGGCAAAACGGTATTTATTGACGACGCCCTTGCGGGTGAAGTGGTGGAGTTTATCTATACGCGAAAAAAGCGTGACTTTGATGAAGGCCGCCTGCATCGGATTATGCTGCCCTCAAAACAGCGAGTCGAACCGGCCTGTGCGCATTTCGGCATTTGTGGCGGTTGCCGCCTGCAGCATCTTGATGCCGCTGAGCAACTCAGGGTTAAGGAAAATGTTCTGCTGGATAATCTCAGGCGAGTCGGAAAAGTCGAAGCCGAAACTATTTTGTTACCTCTTAGCGGTCGAAAATGGGGCTATCGCAGAAAGGCGCGCCTGGGGGTGCGCTATGTGCACAAGAAAAAACGTGTGCTGGTGGGCTTTCGTGAACGGGGTTCCTCCTTTCTGGCCGATCTGGACAGTTGCAAAGTGTTACATCCTTCAGTAGGTGAGAAACTAACGCATCTTGGCGAAGTCATTCACAAACTCAGCATCTATCAGCAGATCCCGCAGATTGAGGTAGCCGTGGCGGATAATACCACCGCACTGATTTTTCGTCATCTCGACGCTCTGACTGAAGCGGATAAAAATATTCTCATCGAATTCGGTAAAACTCATAATTTCCAGATCTATTTGCAGCCCAAAGGGCCGGATACCATTAGTCTGTTGTCCTCAGAATGGGAAACAGAACAGGACAAGCCCGGCCTCTACTATGAACTCCGCGATCAGAATTTAAAAGTACATTTCGAACCGGCGGATTTTACCCAGGTCAATCATGACATCAACATAAAAATGGTAAAGCGGACGCTGGAATTGCTGCGACTGGATAAAAACGATATCCTGCTGGAACTGTTCTGTGGACTGGGCAATTTTACCCTGCCGATGGCGCAGCAGGCGAAACAGATCATTGCCGTAGAAGGGAATGCGGGGCTTATCCTGCGGGCGCGGGAAAACGCCATCGCAAATGGTATTGATAATGTCGAATATCATGTTGCCAACCTGATGGAAAATCTGGACAACATGCCCTGGCTAAAAAAAGATACCTACCACAAAGTGCTGCTGGATCCTCCCCGTAGTGGCGCCAAAGAGGCGCTGCCCTATATTGCGGCAACGGGTGCCGCGCGCATCGTTTATGTTTCCTGTCATCCGGGGACGCTGGCCCGGGATGCGGCTGAACTGGTGCACGAACACGGTTATCATCTGCGTGCTGCTGGCGTAATGGACATGTTTCCGCATACTGCGCATATTGAATCTATTGCACTATTTGAAAAATAGGAAACGCGGATTAAATCACCCTTCGACAGGCTCAGGGCGAACGGTGTGTTATTAATCGTTGCATAAGTATTTGCACCATAGCCCCCTCTCCCTCTGGGAGAGGGTGGGGGTGAGGGAATAAAATACATGCAAATACTTATGCAACGATTAATATAAGAGCATTTCTGAATTGAGATTGCCTCATTCCCACGCTTCTGCGTGGGAATGCATATGGCGACTGCGCAAACTGAGATATAGGTTACCACGCAGGAGCGTGGGAACCAGTAAGAACCCTTCGACGAACTCAGGGCGAACGGTGTTATACCTGAATTTAGACTGTACTGATGGAAAAACAATGGGCATTGAAATAGAAAAAAAATTCCTGCTGCGTAATAGTGACTGGCGTCAACATGCCGATGCAGGCACCTTATTCAAGCAGGGTTATCTTGTGGGTTCAGAAAAATCGTCTGTGCGAGTGCGCATCGAAGGCGATAAAGCCAATATCAATATCAAAAGCGCCACACTGGGTGTCCGCCGACAGGAATTTGAATATCCCATCCCCCTGGAGGACGCACAGATCCTGCTCGGAACGCTGTGCCAAAAACCCTTGATCGAAAAGACCCGTTATCATGTGCCCTATGCCGGCCATGTCTGGGAGATCGATGTATTTGAAGGTGACAATACCGGCCTGGTGGTGGCTGAAATTGAGCTGGCTGATGAAGAGGAGGTATTTGCCCGGCCGGACTGGCTGGGTGAGGAAGTTTCAGAGGATCCCCGCTATTATAACGTCAGTCTGGTCAAACATCCTTTTTGTGATTGGTAGCGAATGCCACAGTCCTCTGCCCGTATAGAAATCGATATCCGCCGTCAGCGCTTGTGGCTGGTTGAGACCGATGGCGTGGAAGAATTTACGGTTTCGACGGCGGCTAATGGCGCCGGTGAGCTTTTCGGCAGTGAATGTACGCCCCGGGGCAGACACGTTATTCGTGCTAAAATCGGTGCAGGCCAGGCAGAAAATACGGTATTTATTGGCCGCCGTCCAAGCGGTGAAATTTATACCCCGGAACTTGCCCGGCAATATCCGGAACGGGACTGGATTCTGACCCGCATACTCTGGTTAAGCGGGCTGGAACCGGGACGTAACCGACTGGGAAAAGTTGATACCATGCGGCGTTATATTTATATACACGCCTGCCCGTCTGAAGATAGACTGGGCGTAGCCGGTTCGCATGGCTGTATAAAAATGCGCAATCAGGATATTATACATCTGTTTGAACGGGTGTCCTGTAAAACGCAGGTCAGCATTCATGAGTAAAGAGACGAAGTGTTCCTGAATAGTTAAGGAGTATGTTACCTGTGTCCCTGGGTCCCCTGATGCTGGATATTGCCGGCGAAACACTGTCTGATGAAGACCGGGATATTTTGCAACACCCACTGGTAGGTGGCGTGATTCTATTCAGCCGCAACTATGCAAGCATAGAACAGTTGCATGAACTGGTCCTGACCATCCATGCTTTGCGTACGCCACAGTTGCTGGTGACCGTTGATCATGAGGGGGGCCGGGTACAACGCTTTCATGAAGGCTTTACCCGGCTACCGGCGGTGGCGCACTTTGGCCGGATACATGATAAGGAACCGCAGAAGGCGCGCAAGCTGGCGCGTACAGCAGGCTGGTTGATGGCAGTGGAACTACGTGCTCAGGATATCGACTTCAGTTTTGCGCCGGTACTGGATGTGGATCATGGCCTCAGCGAAATCATCGGTGATCGCGCATTTCACCACGATCCGACGGTAGTGATAAAACTGGCGCATGCCTATGTGGAAGGCATGCACGAAGCCGGCATGGCCGCCACAGGCAAACATTTTCCCGGCCACGGCGGGGTAGAAGCCGATTCTCATCTTGCTATTCCCGTCGATAATCGCGAATACAATGATATTTATGCCAAAGATGTCCTGGTTTTCAAACGTATGATCCATCATGGCCTGGCAGCGGTTATGCCAGCGCATGTCATTTATGAAAAAATTGATCCGCAGCCTGCCGGTTTTTCCCCTTTCTGGTTGAAAGAAGTGCTGCGCACACGGCTGGGATTCCAGGGCGTCATTTTTAGTGATGATCTAAGTATGGAGGGCGCAAACATAGCGGGCCGCTGTTATGCTGATCGTGCCCATGCCGCGCTTGATGCGGGTTGTGACATGGTACTGATCTGCAACAATCGAACGGGTCTTATCGAGGTCATCGAGAGCCTGGGTAAATGGGATGACCCAGTTTCGCATCTGCGTCTTGCCCGCATGCATGGCCGCAACAAGGTGGATGCCCGGCAGTTGCTTGCCAGTAAAAAATGGAAACAGGCGGTGGC
>DRJN01000100.1 GCA_011052165.1 Gammaproteobacteria bacterium | reverse complement strand
TGCATAAGTATTCGCATGTATTTTATCCCCTCACCCCCACCCTCTCCCAGAGGGAGAGGGGGCTATGATGCAAATACTTATGCAACGATTGATATCTTGATGCAGCCAATAAACTGGTGATACCCTGAGCCAGGCGACTATTTAAGGCCGCTTCATTTTCTTCCATCAATAATTAAGCAACACCATTTTCAACCCCCAACCCACGGTTTTCCATGCACGCATCCCTTTTTGATCGTCTGTTTGCTCTGCTGCAAATTATGCTGCCGCATCATTTTCTCTCCCGCATCATGCTCAGGCTGACCCGCAACCGCGGGCTTTTTCGGCGTCTGTTCACGCCCTGGTTCATTCGCCATTTCAATATTGACATGAGCCAGGCGCGTGAACCGGACTGGCGTCGATATGAAAATTTCAACCAGTTCTTTACCCGCGAACTCAAAGCCGATGCCCGCCCTGTTCAGGACGATGACAGAAGCCTGATCTGTCCCGTGGATGGCTGTGTCAGCCAGGCCGGAAGCATCCAGGCAGATCGTATTTTTCAAGCCAAGGGCCACGATTATTCGCTTGCCACCCTGCTCGGCGGTGAAAGTTCATGGTCTACGACCTTTGCCGATGGCGAGTTTGCGACCCTGTATCTGTCGCCCCGCGACTACCACCGCATCCATATGCCCATCGAAGGCAAACTGCTCGAAGTCATCCACGTCCCCGGCCGCCTGTTCAGCGTCAACCCCGCCACGGCGCGTACCCTCCCCGGTCTGTTCGCCCGCAATGAGCGGGTGGCCTGCATATTTGAAACCGTAGCCGGCCCCATGGCGATGGTGCTGGTGGGCGCGATCTTTGTCGCCAGTATCGAAACCGTCTGGCAGGGCGTCGTCACCCCTCCAGCGGGCCGGGAGCGGCAACGTTGGGACTACCGTGAAAAAGATATCGTGCTGAAAAAAGCCCAGGAGATGGGACGATTCAATATGGGTTCTACCGTAATTTTGCTGTTTGGCAAAAACCGTATCGCTCTGGATGAAAAGATTCAAGCCACCGCGCCGGTACAGATGGGGCAACGGCTGGGTAATATTCTGTAGATTGAATTGATGGGTTTCACTTCGTTCTACCCATCCTACCCTGGAGTGGAAATGAGTAGGATGGGGCAACGGCTGGGTAATATTCTGTAAATTGAATTGATGGGTTTCACTTCGTTCTACCCATCCTACCCTGAAGTGGAAATGAGTAGGATGGGTAGAACGAAGTGAAACCCATCATTTTAGCGGCTACAGAATCGAGGCCACCAGCGCCTTCAACTCTTCCCGCGAAAAAAATTCAACCGCATCCGGGACTGAAGGCGTGTAAAGCGTGAAGTAATGGGAAAACAGATCCAGGCGTTCTCTGGCTGAAAGCAGCGCAATCGCAGAAATATCAATATTCAGACGCAGCAGAGCAGCGCGGGTGCTCTTGTAATGCTCTTCCACGGCTTTCAGTCGCACACCAACATGGTTAACCATCTCGGTTTCAGGAACTTCGCCATTGAGCATTCTGAAACCGGCTGCACAGGCCTCAGCATACAGAATCACCACCTCTCGTTCTGCATTTCTGAAGTTAATGACCTGCTTTCTGATAAACGGATTTTTGAGCGTGGGCAACCTTTTTTCCACACTGCCTGCCGTTTTTGTTCCCGTATCCATACTTTATGTTTTCGGGCGCAGGCGGAAAATCATTAATATTTTTTGCCCTCAGGCTCGTTCATGACCAAAAGACAGCACGGCGGGAATATCCGGCTTTCCGGCAACCAGCATCAGCAGGCGATCGAAGCCCAGCGCAACCCCACTGCAATCGGGTAAACCCTGTTCCAGGGCGGCGAGGAAATGGGTATCGAGCGGCATGACGGGCTGCCCCGTCTGCATCCGCCGCCGATTTTGTGCCTCAAAACGCCGGCGTTGTTCGACCGCATCCGCCAGTTCATGGAACCCATTGGCCAGCTCCATACCATTGAAATAAAGCTCGAAACGCTCAGCGACGTCACCGCAAATTTGCGCTAGCGCAGCCTGGGAAGCCGGGTAATCATAAATAAACACCGGACAGTGACGGGGCAGTGCCGGCTCCACCACATGGCTCATCAGCAGATCCAGCCAGGCATCACGCTCGTCGCCCAGTGCGGGAACATCCAGCCCGTGATGCCGTGCGCAGCCCTGCAACGCCGCCACATCCATATTCAGTGGATCAAGACCGGCGAAACACCGTAGCGCCTCCTGATAGCTGAAGTACTGTGTGTCGGTGAGAACTAAGCACTCACCAACCTGTTGCCGCAGCAATTCCCGTACCAGGGCATCCACCTCCTTCATCAAAGCACGGAGATCAAAGCCGATGCGATACCATTCCAGCAGGGTAAATTCCGGATTATGCCTTCTCCCGGTCTCAGCTTCTCGGAACACCTTGCAGATCTGATAGATCGAACCGCTCCCCGCAGCCAGCAGCCGTTTCATGGGAAATTCAGGCGAGGTGTGCAAATAGCGCGTATCTACCCCCGTTGAGGCGGGAACGGCAAAACTGTGGATATGGGGATCGGGCGTAGCCGCCTGGGACAGCAGGGGTGTTTCCACTTCCCAGACATCACGGGCATGAAAAAAGGCCCGCGTCTGCGCCAGCAGGCGAGCCCGTAAGCGAAGCGTGCCGAAGGAGGCCGATGGCCGCCAGTCAGACATGTGGGCGCTGCCTGTAATCTGTCCTGTCAGTCCCTGACGCGACTGACGTATTCACCGGTGCGGGTATCGACCTTGATCATTTCACCTTCTTCGATGAACAGAGGGACCCGCACCACGGCACCCGTTTCACAGGTTGCCGGTTTACCCCCCCCACCAGAAGTATCGCCGCGCAGACCGGGATCGGTTTCGCTGATTTTCAGAATCACGTGGTTGGGCGGCGTCACGGCAATGGGGTTGCCATTCCACAGGGTAACTGAACAGATATCCTGTTCTTTCAACCACTTGATGGCATCCACCACCGCATTCTCGTCCGCCCCCACCTGCTCATAGGTGTCCGGATCCATGAAATACCAGGCATCGCCGTCGTTATAGAGATACTGCATATCCGTATCGATGACATCCGCTGCCTCGACCGATTCACCGGATTTGAAGGTTTTCTCCAGTACCCGACCGGTCTTGAGGTTGCGGATCTTGACCCGGTTGAAAGCCTGCCCCTTGCCCGGTTTGACGAACTCATTTTCAATAATGCTGCAGGGATCGCCATCCAGCATGAGCTTCAAGCCGCTGCGAAATTCGTTGGTACTGTATGTTGCCATGTAAGCCTCGATTATGCTGTTATGCTGTACAGACGCACTAATCCTGAATATTTCATCAATTCACCCACTCATCGTGCGAATTGATGAAACAGCCGAACTAATACGTAAAGAAACCATGATACCGAAAACCGCCCGACTTTTGCAGATCCCCGCGCCTCAGATCCCGGAGACAATCGCGGAGAAGCCCTCAAACTATGACAAAAACTGGCAAAAACAGCACGCTGAGGCCCTCCGTGAGCCAGAAGAACTCCTGCAGCAACTGGCTTTGCCCGCCTCCCTGCTGGCACCGGCGCAGGTGGCCAGCGCCCGCTTCAGCATGTGTGTCCCAGGCTCCTGGGTGACGCGCATCAAAGTCGGTAATCCGGATGATCCCCTGCTGCGTCAGATCCTCCCGGTGGCAGAAGAACTGGAAAGTTCAAGTGATTTCAGCACCGATCCCGTGGGCGATCTGGAGGCGCGGGTATTGCCCGGCCTGTTGCACAAATATCAGGGACGGGTACTGCTGATGACCACCGGTGCCTGCGCCATCCACTGCCGCTACTGTTTCCGTCGGCATTACCCCTATGGGGACGACAATTTTTTGACGCAACTACCGGCCATACTCGATTACATTCGTGCAGACAGCAGTATCCATGAAATCATTCTCAGCGGCGGCGATCCTCTGAGTCTCAGCAATGAACGTCTCGCTGACCTGATTCAACAAATTCAGACCCTTCCCCACGTCAAACGCCTGCGTATTCATACCCGCACTCCGATAGCACTCCCCGGGCGTCTCGATGACGGCCTGTTTGCGGTACTGCAAGCCATTAAATTACAAGCCATTATCGTGATCCACTGCAATCATCCTAACGAGCTTGATGAACAGGTGCTTGAGACGCTCTCAGCCATGCGACAATGCGGGCTTACCTTGCTGAACCAGTCTGTTCTGCTCAAAGGCGTTAATGATGATGTGGATATTCTCACCCATCTTAGTGAGCGATTGTTCTCAGCGGGAGTGCTGGCCTATTATTTGCATCAGTTAGACAAAGTCGAAGGTGCTCAACATTTTGAAGTGCAGGACGCCCGGGCCATTGCCCTGCATGATACGTTGCGCCAGCGATTACCGGGTTACCTCCTGCCCAAATTAGTCAGAGAGCAACGCGGAGCAGATGCAAAAACACCGCTACAGGGAGTCTGTCGGAACGCGTCTTAGAAATAATTTTCTGCGCATTTTGCAGAAAAGTTGTTTTGTACCGGGCGTTATCCGGTTCATCCAGATCAGGTGCTTTCAGTATCATCTGTGAGTCCCCCCAAAAATTCAGGCAAAAAATAAACCTTTTGCTTGAAATGCGCTCATCTTATGCCTAATTGGCTAATATTTAATCGTGTGATTGCATGCAGGATATAAAACAATATGCCATAATTTCAAATAGTTAAATTTTTATGGATAGTGTCTTGGTTCTAAAATAGGCCATCTGAAATGTATGGAGAAAATGTGTGGCCAAGCCACCTGATATAGATATTCCCGAACGTAGCAAAGTAGGGAAAACATCATTCGATATTCGCCCGAAAAAGGTCGAACAGTGGCTGGGCGATCTTCCCCGCGCCAATCTGGGCGAAACGGCGCGCCTGCTCTACGATACCCTCTTAAATGTCAACCAGACCATTTACGCTTATCAGGATCGTCTGCGCTTTCTTGAATCCATGCGTGAACCTGTTCAGTATGTGACTGAATCCCTGAAGAAACATTTCATCGGCGCCAGCTACCCACTGCCCGTCAAAAATCAGAAAATTGCCGCCGCAACCCGTGAGATCCAGGTCACCATGGCAACCGGGTACAAGATTGCCATTAGCGACATGCTGGTAAATACTTTCCTGTTCACTGACAAAAAACTGCTGGCCACGCTTTTGCACCGCGCCATCACCTATTACGGCCGCACCCTGCTCACTTCCTATCAAATTTATGCCCCCTGCGCCCCCAAAGTCTGGCTGGAGCTGCACAAACTTTACAGCATCGCCGAATTGCGAAAAATTGAAAATCAGCCCGTAGCCGACTACCAGCGCATCTATGTTGAACGCGCCAGCATCAATGCGGAATACAGCCGGATTTTACTACTCGCGTTGACCTCACCCTACAAACTGCGTCAGGGCGAAGCCAGCAAAATTTACTTCACCCTTGAACGCTGGACCCCACACTGCCAGCTTTCAAATATTGAACACTACCGGGATCGGGAGCGCGGCTATTTCGCTGTAATGCTGAATCGGGATACCCCGCCTCGCTCTTTGGCCATGACCATGCCGGAAGACTGCGATCCGCAACAGTGCCGAATACTCAATACTGAAAGTCTGGCTGAGCTCATTCGCAATGAAATTCAGGACACCGAGGATCTCGGCAACACGACTATCAGCAGCATTGAACTCTCTCGCCCGGATCTGTCGCATGACTTGCTGCGCCGCTTGCTGGTCGCATGGGGTGTGGAAACCAAACGTAGTTTTTCGCGCACCCACAAACAGGAAAAGGTAGAAGTTGGCATTGGCCTGAGCGCTATTCACAAACACATCAGTCGTCGCAAGAATAACGAACGGACCGACATCTACACCAACCCGGCTCACTTTGAAAGTATCATCATAGAAAACATCAATGAGGAAAAACCGGATATCTGGAACATGGTCTATCCAACTGAACTGCCCGGCCTTGCCCCCCTGGTCGAAGAGGAAATCAACCTCGCCAACCCGGGAGATAAAGACAGCCCGGCTTCTCCCGCCTACCAACAGGGTACCTGGACGATTATTAATGAAAGCGCCGGGGGGTATTGCCTGGAATACCGAAAGGGGAATAGCGCCAAAGTCCAGGTGGGGGAGCTGATTGGCATTCGCCGCAAAAGCGGCAGCATCTGGAAATGGGGTATCGGCGCCATTCGCTGGATTAAATTTTCCAGTACTCGCACCCTGTGTCTGGGAGTGGAAATGCTGAATCCGAATGCGGCGGCTGTCGGTATTCGCTCGCGGGGTTCGCACGCCAAGGCATTGGCCTGGCAGCGCACCCTGATGCTGCCTGAAATTCCAGCCATCCGGCAACCGGCCAGCCTGATTACCCCTCCCACTCCCTGGCGGGTCGGCAACCAGATCATGATCAATATCCTTGGTAAAGTGCTGCCGGTACAACTGACTTCAGTGACGCAGTGTACCGGCCTGTTCAGTCAGTTCCAGTTCAACCTGATAAGTCCCAAACACCCTGAAGATGATACGCAAGATGTTTCCGGTCACTGGGAGCTGGACAAAGACTTTGCCAAAATCTGGTCAGTCATGTAAATAACTATCAATCGCTGTATAAGTATTTGCATCATAACCCCCTCTCCCTCTGGGAGAGGGTTGGGGTGAGGGGATAAAATACATGCAAATACTTATGCAACGATTAATACCCTGAAAAATCAGCCATAACAGCAGGCTTAAAGATACTATGAGATACGATTATACAACGTCCTTACCGACGACTTGCCCCAAGGTTGTAGCGTGTGAATGAAAAAAATCTACTGCGAATCCTGACCCTTTTCAACAATTCGGAAGAAGCCGAGTCTCTTATCAACATTCTGCGCAATGCAGGACAGATCATTCGTGATATTCGCGTCGAGGATGAAGAAGATCTGCACGCCGCATTGGAAGAAAATCCCATCGATATTATTCTGGCGAAAAAAGAAACGCCTCTTTACAGCGCCAGACAGGCCGTGGAATTTTTGCAACGAACCGATCGTGACCTTCCTCTGATCGTCATTACAGAAGCCGGCCAGCCTGTCGATGCCATCGAAGAGTTGCAGGCCGGAGCACGGGATATGGTCGCCAGCGACCAGCCTGATCGGCTCAGACACATCGTCAATCGTGAAGTCGGCGATCTGAAAATTCGCCGCGCATTCCGGCGCAATGAGCAAATGCTACTGGAAACGGAAAAACGTACCCGTGATCTCATCGATCAGTCCCGTGACGCCATTGCCTACATCCATGATGGCATGCACATCTATGCTAATAACGCCTATCTGAAAATGTTCGGTTATGCTGATCTCGAAGATATTGAAGGCGTCCCTATCCTGGATATGGTCAGCATCGATGATCACCCTACCTTCAAGGACTTTTTGCGTAAATACGTCCGGGGCCAGAATACCGAGGACACCGTTGAGGTTAAAGGCAAACAGGTCAGCGGAGACTACTTTAATATTATCATGGAATTTTCCCGCGCCAGCATGGAAGGGGAAAGCTGTTCGCAGATTATCATTCGCGATCGCTCTGACAGCGAAGAACTGGAAAAACGCCTGCATAGCTTAAGCAAACAGGATTTGCTTACCAACCTGTACAACCGTCCCCATTTTCTCGAACAGATCAACAAACTACTCGGCCTCTCAGTCGAGGGCAAAGCACACGGGGTGTTGATGTTTATCGCCATCGACAAATTCGACAGCATCCGTGAGGCGGTCGATATCTCCGGCGCTGACCTGCTGCTGGCGGACATTGCCGATTTGCTGAAATCCCAGATTGGCCAAAACTGTATCCTGGCGCGTTATGAAGGCCCGGTATTCAGCTTGCTGTTATACAATATTGATATCGAACAGGCTACAGAAATAGCCGAGTTGCTCTGTAAAGCCATCCACGAACATACCTCTGACATCAATGGTAAACTGATCAACACCACGGCCAGTATCGGCATCATGCGCATCAACGAAACCATCAGTAACAGCCATGAATGCATCAGCCGCGTGGAAAAAGGTTGTAGTGCGGCACAAAAAGCCGGGGGCGATCAATATTTTGTCTATAACCCCGCCATTGCCGAACTGGCTGAAAAGGAAAAAATCAATCAATGGGCGTTTCTGATCAAAGAAGCGCTCAAACAGAATCACTTCCATCTGCTGTTCCAGCCCATTGTCAATCTGCACGGCGAACCCGGCGCTCATTATGAAGTCCTGGTGCGAATGCTGGATGAGAACGGCAAAGAACTTAAACCCGCTAAATTTATGCCGGCGGCCAATAATGCCGGCCTGACAAAATATATCGACCGCTGGGTGATTGCCAATATTTTCAAGTTACTGCTTGAACGGGAAAAGCAGGGCCTGCTGACGCGTTTCTTTGTGAAGGTGTCCGAAAACTCGCTGATTGATCCGGAATTCATTCCCTGGCTCAGTGAACGCATTCGGGCGCTACGATTAACCACTGAAAATCTGGTCTTCGAACTGGACGAAGACACGGCACTCAATCACATCAAACCCGCCAGGATGCTAATCGACAGCCTCAGACAACTGCACTGCCGCACGGCGCTCCAGAACTTCGGTATAGAAAGCAATACCATGGAGTCACTTAAGCAACTCAATGTTGACTATATCAAGCTGCACTATAATCTCATTCACAATCTGGCGCAGAGTGTCGAAAACCAGGAAAAGGTCAAGACTATTACCAACGCCACCTCGGAAAAGAACATCCTGGCCATCGCCTCTTTCGTCGAAGACGCCAACAGCCTGGCCCTGCTCTGGCAATGCCGGATCGACTTTATTCAGGGGCATTTCCTGCAACACCCAAATGCGAAACTCGATTACCGCTTCGAGGATGCTTTTTAGTTTTTATTGATGGGTTTCCCTTCGTTCTACCCATCCTACTTTTGTATCGCACGTGTAGGATGGGTAGAGTGAAGCGAAACCCATCTGAAGTACCGGGAAAGATCATGCTTTTTGATGTGGCTATTAAAAAGTCTTTA
>DRJN01000099.1 GCA_011052165.1 Gammaproteobacteria bacterium | reverse complement strand
GTCTGACCACCACTTATGCATTCCCACGCGGAGCGTGGGAACGAGAAAAACAGCCTGGTCGAACTGCCTCCCTTGATCCCGCGCAGGATCTCTGGTTCCCACGCTCTGCGTGGGAACCCATACCTCTCTCACCACTGGCACTCCATAACCACGCAGTCTGACCGCCTAAAGGCGGTGGTTTTAACCTTCAATCGAGACGAATAAATCCTTTTGCGTTGATGGGCGTTTATTGGCGGACAGATAAGCTTTTGATTTTTAAGAAACTTTCGTGTGGATAACTCAGTTCTTACTCATTATCCGTTTCCACCTTTTCGCTGAAACCACATTCCTTCTGCGGACAGACTTTTTCCGTGCCCCGGCGTTTGGTGGTTTTCAGGGTTAGCATGGGCCAGCCACAATCGGGACAGGCTTCTTTCAGGGGTTCATTCCAGACGGCATACTTGCAATCGGGATAACGTCCGCAGGAATAGAAAATTTTGCCATTGCGCGACTTGCGTCTGAAGATGTTGCCCTGCTTGCACTCCGGACATTTCACTTCCATGTCCTGCGGTTTTTCCAGCGGCTCGATATGCTTGCAGTCGGGATAGCTGCTGCAACCAATGAACTTGCCGTAACGGCCATGACGGATGATCAGATCAGAACCGCAGTCCGGACACTTGCGATCCTCGACCACTTCCGGCTCGCTGTTGGCATCTTCATTCAGATTGCGGGTGTAATCGCATTCAGGGTAAGCGTCACAGCCGATGAAGCGCCCCCGGCGGCCCAGTCGAATCGAGAGAGGGCCACTGCACTTGGGACACTTCTCGTCAATCGCTTCGTGGGTAACGTCCTTGCGATCCACGTTCTTGTCCTTGTCGTCCACCAGCGCTTTGAAGGGTTCCCAGAATTTTTTCAACAGCGGCACCCACTTCTTTTCGCCGCGTGAAATGGCATCCAGATCATCTTCGAGATGAGCAGTGAAATCGTAATCCACGTACTGAGTAAAATGTTCCGTTAGAAACTTATTAACGATACGCCCCACGTCGGTGGGGATAAAACGCTTCTTGTCCATGTCCACGTATTCACGCGATTGCAGGGTGGAGATAATCGAAGCATACGTTGAAGGTCGGCCAATACCGTATTCTTCCAGGGTCTTTACCAGGCTGGCTTCCGAGAAGCGCGGCGGCGGCTCGGTGAAGTGCTGTTCCGGCAGAATCTTCAACAAATCCACCTCATCGCCTTCCTCCATCGGCGGCAACAAGCGATCCTTGTCATCGGCCGGGGTCTTGCTGTCATCGACACTTTCCAGATAAACCGCCATGAAACCCGGCTCCACCAGCACCGATCCATTGGCGCGAAAAAGATGTTTGCCCCCTTCACCGGCGGCAAAGTCAACGGCCACCGTATCCATCGTGGCGTGGATCATCTGACAAGCAAGGGTGCGTTTCCAGATCAGTTCATACAAACGAAATTGATCCTTGCTCAGATATTTTTTGATCGCCGCCGGTTCATGGTTCACCGAGGTCGGACGAATCGCCTCATGTGCTTCCTGCGCATTCTTGGCCTTGGTCTTGTAGACCCGTGCGCTCGGCGGCAGATTGTTTTTACCAAAACGTTTTTCGATATAGTCACGAATCTCAGCCAGCGCTTCATCGGCCAGGTTGACCGAGTCGGTTCGCATGTAGGTAATCAGGCCCACGGTCTCCCCGCCCAGATCCGTCCCTTCATATAACTGCTGGGCAACGCTCATGGTTTTGCGGGTAGTAAACCCCAGTTTACGCGCCGCTTCCTGTTGCAGGGTGGAAGTGGTAAAAGGCGCGGCCGGGTGGCGCTTGCGCTTTTTCTTCTCGACCTTGCTGACACGAAGCTTGCCATTGGCCGCCAGCGCCAGAGTCTGCTCAGCCTTGGTGGCTTTGGCTTCAGTATTGATAGAAAACTGGCTCAGCTTCTTGCCGTCCAGGTGCGTCAGCTTGGCGTTCAGCTTTTGCTTGTTCTTTTTAAGCCCGGCTTCGAGTTCAGCCTCGATACTCCAATATTCCTTCGCCTTAAATTTTTCGATTTCCAACTCACGCTCGACGATCAGGCGCAGGGCCGGACTCTGCACCCGCCCGGCGGAGAGACCGCGACGAATCTTTTTCCAGAGCAGGGGCGAGAGATTGAAGCCTACCAGATAATCCAGCGCCCGCCGCGCCAGCTGGGCATGAATCAAATCCTGAGACAGTTCCCGCGGCTGGGCAACCGCGTCATTGACCGCCCGCTTGGTCACTTCATTGAAGGCAACCCGGCCGACCCGCTTGCCTTCCAGCAAGCCCTGACTCTTGAGTATTTCATACAGGTGCCAGGAGATAGCCTCACCCTCGCGATCCGGATCTGTCGCCAGATACAGGTTGTCCGCCTTTTTCAACGCTCGCACGATGGCATCCACATGCTTCTGGTTGCGTTCGATAATCTGATATTTCATGGCGAAGTCATCCGCCGGATCCACCGCGCCCTCTTTGGGCAACAGATCGCGCACATGACCATACGAGGCCAGGACTTCAAAGCCCTTGCCCAGATATTTTTTAATCGTCTTGGCCTTTGCCGGAGACTCTACGATAACCAAACTTTTTGTCATTTGTTTCCTGATCCAAATAAATTTTAGCCGGATAAATTTAGCGAATAAGCAGCTTCACGAAATAATTATCTGCAAAATACGCCGAAACCTATTTCCAGGAAAGCGATAATTCATTCCGTTCGCCCTGAACCCTGTCGAAGGGTGAAATTAATCGGCGCTTCCTTAAGGTGTTAATCGTTGCATAAGTATTTGCATGTATTTTATCCCCTCACCCCAACCCTCTCCCGAAGGGAGAGGGGGCTATGGTGCCAATACTTATGCAGCGATTAATACTAACCGATAAAAAGCAAATGCCCGCAAAAGCGGGCATGGTTGATTCAAATATGTTTATGTCCTAGTGAACGACGCCGGGGGCTTCCTCAAAAACCAGATCTTCCATCCAGGCAAACGCCGCTTCACGGCCAGGCTGGTTGAACAACACCATGAGCGTGACCCACTTCAACTGTTCTATGTCAATTTCATCCTCGTCCAGCGCCATCACCCGGTCGATGACCATTTCCCGGGTGTGATGATCGAGCACGCCCGCCTGCTCCAGAAACATCAGAAAACCCCGCGCATCCAGGTCCACTTTTTCGATTTCCTCATCCGTATAGACGCGCACCGAACTGGTATTGACCAGTAACAGTTTTTCGGGGAAATCCTGTAGCGCGACCAGGCCTTCAAGCCATTCAAAGGCCTTGCTGATTTCCATGCTCTGAAACCCGGCTTCCTGTAATTCGATCCGCAGGGATTCTTCGTCTGTGTCAAACTCGATATCGTCGCTCATGTAATTCTCAAACAGGTACATCAATACGTCGAGCACATTTTCTTTCATGGCTTTTTCCTCGGCGGATCAAACAATAACGTCCACCTGACATTGTTGCAACATAACCTTGCAATTCCAGTACCAAGAGCATGGAGCAAACTGCGTCCACAGTCAATCCGCTTCTTTCGACGACTTTATCCACTGAAGTAGGCTCATAACCCACATTGTCTAACACTTTGTTGTAATCCCCGTCCAGCTCAAAACCTGTGACAAGATTATCTTCTATGGGTTCCTCAGGATCTTCGGTCATAAAACCCGGAAATTCCTCAACAATATCCTGCACCGCCTCCACCAGCTTGGCCCCCTCTCGAATCAGGGTATGACAGCCTTTGGCCTGGAAATTGCGGATCGATCCCGGCACCGCGAACACCTCCCGTCCCTGCTCCAGCGCCAGCCTGGCCGTAATCAATGAACCGCTACGCACGGCTGCTTCCACCACCAGCACGCCCTGTGAAAGGCCACTGATAATACGGTTGCGGCGCGGAAAATGGCCCGGGCGGGGCGGGCTGCCCAGGGGGAACTCGGAGATCAGGAGACCGCTTTCGGCAATCTCATGCGCCAGATCATGGTGGCGAGCCGGATAAACCCGATCCAGCCCGGTGCCCATCACGGCAATGCTCATGCCGCCCACAGAAATGGCCCCCCGATGAGCAGCGGCATCAATACCATGCGCCAGGCCGCTGGTCACCACCAGCCCCAACGCGGCCAGATGGGCGCCGAATTCATGCGCGGTTTCCCTACCCATCGGCGTAGGCGTACGGCTGCCCACCATGGCGATCTGCTGAAGACCGGCCACTTCCGGATGACCGAACAGATAAAGCACAGGGGGCGGATCAGGGATCTGGCGCAACAAGGCAGGATAATCCTCATCACTCAGCACACAGATTCGGGCCCGGTCCTGTTCCTGCCAGCGCAGATCGATGTCCACCCCCGCCCAATCCGGCGTCAAAAGACTGTCAATCTGCCGGTTATTCAGCCCGCAGGCCGCCAGCTCGGTGGGCGAGGCGGCGAAAATCTCCACGGCGGAGCGGTAATGCTCCAGCAGCCGCTGGATGCTGACCGGACCCAGATGCGGCGCGCGATTAAGCGCCAGCCAGGCAGAGAGAAGATCGGCTGTCTCAGTCATAGGCCAACTCCATTACCTCCCTCTCGGCTATCATGTCCCTGATAGTGTATTGAAACGCAACTATTAATCGTTGCAACAGTATTTGCATGTATTTTATCCCCTCACCCCAACCCTCGTCGCTCTCGCCCATCCATGGGCTTCGCAACATAAGGTCATCCAT
>DRJN01000098.1 GCA_011052165.1 Gammaproteobacteria bacterium | reverse complement strand
CCTGAATGTTTTCAATCCGTTCAATGCCGGACAATTTTTCACCTTCAGCCAGGTTGATGAGGCGCACGCCCTGGGTGTTTCGGCCCACGATGGAAATCTCATCTGCCCGGGTGCGCACCAGGGTGCCACTGGTGGTGATGAGCATAATCTCGTCGTTCTCGTTAACCAGCACGACGCCAATCACATCACCGTTGCGAGCCGTGGTCTGCACTGAAATGACGCCCTGTCCACCACGCCCATGACAGGGGTAGTCTCCAATAGCGGTCCGTTTACCATAGCCGTTTTCTGTTGCCGACAACACGCAACCTTCGCTGGCGATAATCAGGGAAATGACACGTTGGCCCGGCTGCAATTTAATACCTCGCACGCCGGCTGCGGTACGCCCCATGGCGCGCACAGCATTTTCACTAAAACGAATAGCCTTGCCGCTGCTGGAAAACAGCAGTACATCCTGTGCGCCATCGGTGAGTTCTACGCCCACCAATTGATCCTGTCCACGCAGTTCGATAGCGATAATGCCTGAAACACGCGGGCGGGAAAAATCCTTTAACGGCGTTTTCTTAACCGTACCACTGGCGGTGGCGAAGAAAATATATTTGCCTTCTTCATATTCACGGATCGGCAAAATAGCATTAATGCGTTCGCCTTCTTCCAGCGGTAGAAGATTGACGATAGGCCGGCCTCGCGCCGTGCGCCCGGCCTGAGGCAGCTCATAAACTTTCAGCCAGTACACCTTGCCACGGCTGGAGAAACACAAAATAGTATCGTGGGTGCTGGCGACGAACAGCTTGTCGATAAAGTCTTCATCTTTCACTGAAGTGGCGGCCTTCCCCTTGCCACCGCGGCGTTGCGCTGTATAGGTTGTAATCGGCTGCGCTTTGGCATACCCGTCATGCGAAAGGGTAACCACCACATCTTCTTCCGTGATCAGATCCTCGATGGCCAGATCTTCCTGACTGGCGACAATTTCCGTACGCCGGTCATCACCATACTGCTCCTTAATTTCCAGCAGCTCTTCACGAATGACTTCCATCAGGCGATCACTGCTGAGAAGAATTTTAAGCAGCTCGGTGATGACTTCCAGCAGTTCACCGTATTCCTTTAGAATCTTGTCCTGCTCAAGCCCGGTCAGACGATGCAGGCGCATGTCGAGAATGGCCTGCGCCTGAGTCTCGGAAAGATAATAGTTGCCATCGATCAAGCCGACATTATCCGGCAGATCTTCCGGTTTGGATCCTTCCGCGCCGGTACGCGACAACATTTCAATCACCACGCCCGGTTCCCAGGCGGTGGATACCAGTTCCGATTTAGCTTCGGCCGGATTTTTTGCCGCCTTGATCATGCTAATAATGGGATCAATATTGACCAGCGCAATCGCCAGCCCTTCACGCACATGGGCCTTTTCCCGCGCCTTGCACAAATCATAAATCGTGCGCCGGGTAACCACCTCACGACGGTGACGAATAAAGGCTTCCAGAATCTGCTTAATATTCAGCAAACGGGGCCGACCATCGACCAGCGCCACCATATTAATGCCGAAGACACTCTGTATCTGGGTCTGTTTATAGAGGTTATTGAGCAATACGTCGGGCATTTCGCTGCGGCGCAGTTCGATGACCATGCGCATGCCGTCCTTGTCCGACTCATCACGCAGCTCGGAAATACCCTCGATTTTTTTCTCTTTGACCAGCTCGGCAATGCGTTCGATGAGGCGCGCCTTATTCACCTGGTACGGCAGCTCAGTGACTACCAGCCGTTCACGGCCATTGCCAAATTCCTCGACGTGGGTGCGCGCCCGTACATAGATACGGCCACGGCCCCCCGCATAGGCTTCGGCGATGCCGCGGGCACCGTTAATAATGCCGGCGGTCGGAAAATCCGGTCCGGGAACATGAACCATTAATTCCTGAATAGTGGTTTGCGGATTTTCAATCAGCGCCAGGCAGGCGTTAATGATTTCATTGAGATTATGCGGCGGAATATTGGTGGCCATGCCCACGGCAATACCTGCCGAACCGTTAATTAGCAAGTTGGGCAGGCGCGCGGGCAGCACCTCCGGCTCATGTTCCGATTCGTCATAGTTGGGAACAAAGTCCACGGTTTCCCGGTCGAGATCCGCCAGCAGCTCATGAGCGATTTTCGCCATACGCACTTCGGTATAACGCATGGCTGCCGGGGAATCCCCATCGACCGAACCGAAGTTACCCTGCCCGTCCACCAGCATGTAACGCAGGGAAAACGGCTGGGCCATACGCACGATAGTGTCATAGACCGCCGTATCGCCATGAGGATGGTATTTACCAATAACATCACCGACTACGCGGGCGGACTTTTTATACGCCTTGTTCCAGTCATTGCCCAGCTCACGCATGGCGTAAAGCACCCGGCGATGCACCGGTTTAAGCCCGTCACGGACATCCGGCAGGGCGCGTCCTACGATCACGCTCATGGCGTAATCCAGATAGGACTGCTTCATTTCCTCTTCAATGTTGATCGGGAGAATTTCTTTGGCGAATTCGGTCATAGGTTCCTATGGGCGTGCTGCTTGTTATTGTGATCCGCTTTTGAGCGGATTAAGGCAGTTATTCTAGCACAGCGCCATCACCTACTGCATTAAAGAGATCTGCCGCGAGAACACGTTTGCGGCGTTTTGAACGGGAAATCAGTGCGATGAATCAGGTATTTTCCATCATGGCCAATATTTTTTTTGCATCGGGTTTCTCTACTACGCCCTGCTCCGTCACGATAGCGTCCACCAGCACCGCCGGCGTCACGTCGAACACCGGATTCCAGGCTGACGCGCCTGCGGCTGCCACGGTTTTATCGCCGCATTTAAGCAGCTCGTCGGCGTTGCGGGTTTCGATGGGAATATCCGCACCCCCGGCGATATTCATGTCTACTGTCGAGGTGGGCGCGACAACCATAAACTTTAGCCCATGATAACGGGCCGAGACGGCCAACTGATAAGTGCCAATCTTGTTGGCCACATCACCATTGGCGGCGATGCGATCCGAGCCGACCACGATCCACTGCACCTTGCCCTGGCACATCAACCAGGATGCGGCGCCCTCGGCAATCAGGCTCACCGGGATACCATCCTGCAACAATTCCCAGGCGGTCAGGCGCGCGCCCTGCAACCAGGGCCGGGTCTCATCGGCAAACACCTGGCCGACCTTGCCCGCCGCGACGGCGCTGCGAATCACGCCCAGCGCCGTACCATAACCGCCGGTCGCCAGTGCGCCGGCATTACAATGGGTCAGTATATTACTGCCTGCCCCGATAAGCTGGGCGCCCAGATCACCCATGCGTTTATTGGCGGCAATATCCTCTTTGTGGATAGTCTTTGCTTCAGTCAATAAGCGTTCAACAGGATCACCTTCGATTTCATCAAAACAACCTCGCATGCGTTCGATAGCCCAAAACAAATTGATAGCTGTGGGACGCGCATCGGCCAGTAGTCTCAAATCCTTTCCGATACTTTCCCGCCAGTTATCCGGGCTTTCGGCATAACGGGCGCGGGCGGCGATCACGACGCCAAAAGCCGCCGTAATCCCAATGGCCGGCGCGCCACGCACCACCATGTCACGAATGGCATCGGCCACCGCCGCTACCGAGTCATAACTGATTTCAGTTACCTCCGCTGGCAGCAGGCGTTGATCCAGTAGTTTCAGGGCCTCTTCATGCCAGCGAATAGGAAAAACACTCATAATAGGGCCGGGGAACAAGGTGTAAAGAAGGATGGCAACATCAAGGCTAAGGTCATCATCTTTGATTATTTTCCTTTGTTAATGAATATGCGCTAAAGTAACAAAAAATGTATAACGGATAAACGGTTTTTCTTATACTCGCCACTCATATTAATCGTTGCATAAGTATTTGCATCATAGCCCCCTCTCCCTCTGGGAGAGGGTTGGGGTGAGGGGATAAATACATGCAAATACTTATGCAACAATTAATACCTCGTCCTTTATGAATATAGATACTTTAATCACCGCACGCTGGATCATCCCCATCGAGCCAGAAAACACGATACTCGACAACCACGCCATTGCGATTAATGATGGCCGTATCGTGGCTATCCTGCCTGCCGCCGAGGCCGAGACACAGTTCCAGGCCAAGATACATATCCGCCGGCAGCAGCATGTTCTCATGCCCGGTTTTATCAACGCCCACGGTCACGCCGCCATGAGCCTGATGCGCGGACTGGCCGATGACCTGCCGTTGATGGACTG
>DRJN01000097.1 GCA_011052165.1 Gammaproteobacteria bacterium | reverse complement strand
GACAGTCAGCCCCCTCACTCCCGCCAATCCTCTGCTGTCAAAGCTAGCTCGTTCAGTTCTGCTCGGGCTTCACGCCAGGATGGGTAATATTCATCCAGCACTGCGATAAACCTGTCGTTATGCGCTGATTCTAGCAAATGTACCATCTCATGAACCACGACATACTCGACAAGATCCTTGGGCTTTTTAACCAGTTCAGTGTTCAGACGAATATTTCCAGCCCTGTGATTACAGCTACCCCATTTCGTCTTCATGCGCTGCAGGAAATAAGCATTTACATTGACACCCAGCGTTGGCTCCCATTTTCTGATCAGTACGGGGATAAACTCATGCAGCAGCGACTTATGCCATTCATGGATCACCTCTGCCCGTTTAGCATGATCACTTCCTGGCCGAACGTATAGAGTGATACGCTTATGGTCGAGTGACACTTGCGGTTTGTTCTCTTTCTCAACCACAGTCAATAAATATCGACGCCCCCACAGGTAGTGACTCTCACGCTCAATGAATTCGCGCGGTGCCTCGCGCGCCTGATTTCTAAGCTTCTCCTGCTGCTGACGAATCCAGCCGAGCCGGGAAATCGCATAGGCACGAGCAACCTCCAGCCGTGTATCCGTGGGTGCCGCCAACGTCACCCGGCCATCGGGTGGGTACACAGATAGGTGAACATTCTTAATGGCCTTGCGGGTTACACGAATTTCAATCTCACCTAATTGAATAATCTCTATCATTGGTAACCCGGCTGGTTTTTAATAATTTCAAAAATAGCCAATGTCGCTTTCCTGTCACGGTTCAATAACGGAAACAGGGCATTGAGCACCTGTTTTTCACGCGTTTCATCGCCCAGCCAGCCCGCCGGTGCCTGCTCACGCATGACCCGATCAAGCTCAAGTGCTAACTTTACCCGCACTTGCGTCTCGGCATCCAGATCATGTATCTGGTTAGCGTTTTGTCCTGGATTGACCAGTATGGTCGCAAGATTATTGAACAGTACGATAGCTTCCGGTTTCCCGTGCAATTGATACGGAACATTGTCGGGTTCAGGCCCCTTCCTTGCCAGCTTTTTCGCCAACGCCTCAGCCTTGCGCAGAAACTCCTCATAAGATGCGGCATCGTCGCGTTGTTGCTTAATGAGATCATCCAGCAACGTTGACATCTGCTCATAAAATCTCGGATCGGTTAGCTGGTCACGAATGATGGTCTTACGCACATTGTTGATGATGCCTTCGGCCACCGCATTGTTCGAGAGTTTGCCTTTCTCATTGAGCTTCCTGGCAATGGCATCATGAATACCTGTCTCGATGATGAGTTCTACCAGCGAATAGTTATCCACCGTGCCCAGTGGATCAGCCGGATCGGCCTGGATGTAGCTATTAATGAGATGGCGCATATCTGCCTCGTAAGGCTTGATGTCCAGCTCTTCGCCCGAGTATCTTTTTATCGCCGCACGGGTATCAGTAAAGAATACCACTTCATTATTCAGGCTGGCGATTTCGGTATCAGTATAACCCGCCTCACTCAGATCCTGAGAAATAGCCGCGAATGATCTTACGAAGCTGGCCACTGCTTTGTAAAAAGAAATCCGCAACGCTTCCGTTTCATTCAGTGCATTGGGATTGCTGGCACTACCGCAAAAATAATGGATGTACTGCTCCACCTCGCGGGGCTGCGGTACCGGATCACAGAGATACTTGAGCGCCTCACGGGCAGTATTGAGCTTTTTCCTGCCTTCCTTCAGCCAGTCCTTGAGCGTAACATTGTTTTCAGTTTCGCTGCCATCATCGATGTCCAGCTCATCCGAGCTATAGACCGCTATCGCTTCCTGCACATCACTAAACAGCTCCTTGAAATCAACAATGTAACCATAGTC
Source organism: Gammaproteobacteria bacterium (assembly GCA_011052165.1). Lineage (GTDB taxonomy): Bacteria > Pseudomonadota > Gammaproteobacteria > UBA6429 > Thiohalophilaceae > JAADGZ01. The sequence goes on along the minus strand of DRJN01000097.1, from coordinate 1,949 downwards.
CTTGTCGTCACCATCCAGGCGGTTGGTGCGGCAAATGGCCTGAAACAAATTATGATCATGGAGTTCATTATCGAGATAGATATAAGTGCAGGATGGCGCGTCGAAGCCCGTCAGCAGTTTACTGACTACAATCAGCAGCTTCATGTTTGCCGGTTCATCAATAAACCGTCGTTTGGTCTCATTCTCATACTGTTTGGTAGTCTGATTCGCAACCAGCACATGCTGGGTATAAGTATCAAACTTATAACGCTCATCGCTATTGTGCGGTTCACGTGAGATAGCATTATGGTTCGGCTGATAGGAGGTGATGATGCCGCAGTATTGACCAAAGGTGGTGTTCTGGAACAGCCGGAAATAGTGGCAAGCATCGTATATTGAAGCGGCTACCAGTATTGCCGTGCCCCGGTCATTATTCAGGCGTGGCTTCAGCGCGAAATCATCGATAATGCTGGCGATAATACGCTGCTTGCGCTCGCCCGCACTCATTAGCTTTTCCATGGTCGCCCAGGACTTGCGCACCACGGCTTTCTGGAAGTTATTCAGATTTTTAGTCTTCTGCTCAAACCAGGTATCAATGGCCTTCTGCGAGGTGAGGCGTTGAGGCACTTCGCGTGCCTCGTATTTCAAATCCAGCACGACCTTATCGGCCACCGCCTGATGGAATTTGTAAGTGTGGATATAGGTGCCGAATACCTCGCGGGTGGTCTTTTTGTCTTTGCGCAATAACGGCGTACCGGTAAAGCCGATAAAAATCGCATCCTGCATCCATTGTTTCATCTGCCGATTCATGGCACCGCCCTGGGTACGGTGGCACTCATCAATGAACACATAAAACCGACCCTGAATCGGGGGCGCCTCGACTTTAAGATCCGGCTCAAACTTGTGGATCAGCGCACATAACAAACGCGGCGTAGTCGTCCCCAGTTTCTCGACAAACTGAGCACGCGAGGTAATTCGAGGCGATGGTGCATCCTCACCAATCACCCCGGCATTATGCATCACACCAACAATCTGTTTATCCAGCTCATCACGATCAGTGATGACCAGAATCCGCGCATCCGGATCATGCTCCATCAACCACTTGGCGATCAGTACCATTAAAATACTTTTGCCACTGCCCTGGGTGTGCCAGATCACCCCGCCCTCTCGCTGCCGCATCCGCTCCTGTGCCGCTTTTACACCAGCAAACTGGTGCGGTCTCGGCACCTTTTTCTGGCCTGCATCGAAGATAATGAAGTTACGGATCAGATCCAGCAGACGTTCCTTGTTGCACATCTGTGCCAGTGGCATATCAAGTAGCGTGCCGGCGGCAATGATCTCATGTTCAGGCGACGCTTCTTCATCCTTCCAGCCGACGAAAAACTGTTCCGGTGTACCCGTGGTGCCATAACGCAGCCCCTGAGAATCGCTACCCGCAAACACAAACTGCACCGTAGAGAAAAAGCCCTTATTAAAGATTTCTTCCTGGTTGGTAATCAACTGGCGCACACCATCGGCCACTTCTACCGAGCTACGTTTCAGCTCAATCACCGCAATCGCAATGCCATTGATGTAAAGCACCAGGTCAGGCCGACGCTCATAACCACCTTTGAGGGTGACTTCTTCTGCCAAAGCAAAGTCATTATTATCGATTTCACCCCAATCAATCAGGTGCACCGTCTCATGCGCCTGTCCAGCCGCGACCTGCACCGGCACACCGTAGCGCAACAGTTGATAGGTTCGCAGATTGGCCTGATAAAGCGTAATACCGGTACTGTCGGCGGCGGTTTCCAGCTTTTGCAGGGCAGCAGAAATAGGGGCATCAGAATAGCCCCGTCTTTGAAGGTTTGCCCGCAGGTATTCGGTTTCAATACAGCGGTTATTATCGCGTTTCTGCCAGTCACCCAGGTAGTCATAACCGAGGTAATCAGCATTGTCACTGTCGGTAAAAAGAGAAACCACTCGGTTCT
>DRJN01000096.1 GCA_011052165.1 Gammaproteobacteria bacterium | reverse complement strand
TAAATATGCTCAATATTCGCCTCAAATAATGAAAAAATCTGACTCAAATCATCTTCCCCTCGCGACGGTTTCTATTCCCGGACAGGCTCCTAGAATTTGAACAGGTTTTTCAGCGCTTCTTTGGCTTTTTGTTTTATTTTGTCTTCGTCCTGCTTCAGTCTTTCTCTGGCTTTCTGTTTCAGTTTGCCCTCTTCCTGCTTCAGTCTTTCCCTGGCTTTTTGCTTCAGTTTCTGCTCCTGCTTTTTAAGCGCCTGTTTCGCCAGGATCTTGAGCACACTCTGATAGTCCACCTTGATTTCAGGCTGTGAGAAGGACCCTCTGATATAAATGGGTAGCGGAACCTTATTCATCTGCTCCCAGGTTTGACCACTTTGGCCTTCAGCGGCGGAGGTGAATTTTATATCCAGGCGGTAGTCGAGCCGCTCCCTGACCAGGTTGATCTTGCCCTGTCCCCTTGCCCGCGCATGGGGCAGGGCAATGTGGAGGTCGCGATTATCCAGAATACCGTTGCGTATTTTCGCGCTGCCACTGATCTGGGCAAAGTCGGTTTCCAGTGGCGTTTTCTTATCCGGCAGGGGCTGTTTTTTCAGCTTTGCCCGCAGTTCACGTTCGAAGCGGGCCAGATTGAAACCTTTGAGGGCGCCATTTTTAACGATGAAGCTCAGGTTGCCGTTGAGGCTTTGTTTCACGGCCATGATGTTCAGCCCGCCCTGGCCTAAATCTGAACTCAGGGTTGCCCGGATGCTGGCCTTGCCGCGGATTTTGTCGTCACCGATAAGATCTTTAAGCAGAGGTCCGATGGCGATGTTTTGCAAGCTTCCATTCAGTTTTACACGTGGGATAGTGCTTCGTACATCGAGCTGAATGTCACCGTTATAGCTGCCCTGATAGACGTTGGCGGATATCGGCTTAATCCGAATCTGCCCGGCTTTGGCGGTGGTCCCGAGGGTGAGCGTGTTCAGGCGGAGACGGGCTATTTTTAGTTTGCCGATGCGGAGTTGGCCGTTGATGTTGAGACGGCGCAGCAGATCCAGAGGTAGTTTGATGGTAGGGCCGCGGGTGGCTAGCGCTATTGTGGAAGAAGCCGGGGATGAGGTGCGGGCGGATGTGCTGTGCTGTGCGGGCTTGTTCCTGCTTTTTACGGCAGTAGCCACGCGGGTCTTTGCCGGCGCGGGCAGGTAACGATCCAGATCAATTTTATTGAGCACCAGTTTGTAACGTACGACCGGTTGGCTGAAATTGTGGATGCTGACATAGCCTTGCAGGTTGCTGTCATCCAGCTGCAAAATTATGGGTTTGAGCAGCAGATCATTGGTGTTGCCAATGATGCGCAGACCGACTCGGGCGCGGGTCAGCACGTTCTTGTCCGTCGTGATGGGTAGCAGGGATTCCATTGACAGGATCTTCATCAGTCGACGCGGGTTGAATTCTTTCAGATCCACGCTGGCAAGATAACGCGGCTTGTTCAGAAATTGATGGATGTTAAGGCGCGCCTGCAGTTCCAGGCCGTAGGCTTTAACCAGCAGAAAGTCTGTTCTAAGTGACTGTTTGCCCATGTCCACTCGTATTTTCTTGCTTTCGATGCGTGCGTCGAGCTTGCCGCCTGGCAATAGCGTGGAGCTTGTTCTGTTTCGTAGGGTCAGTTGTTTGAATGTGTACTTCTGTTTTTTCAGATCCAGCGTTAACTGGCTGGACAGGGTGGTGGTTCCGCGGATGGCCGCCATGCGGGCTGATTTGGCCAGACGGTAACTAATCTGGCCCTTGAACGGGGCGAGCTTTAGAACTTGGCGCCCCCAATTTAGTTGCAGTCTTGTCTTCAGCTTGATGCTTGCGGATGCGACCGGTTGTCGACTGATAAAATCAAAGCTTGTCTCCAGAGGGATGGGCCTATTCAGAGATATGTGACCGATTTCCATATCCAGTTTTCGAATTTGATAATGCTGTTGCGTTTGCTGATCATCCCATTGCAGGCTGGCGTTGAGGATACTGATACCGTCGACGGAAAGAGCCGCCAGTGCGGTTGTAGAGGGTGGGGGTGTTTCTCTGGGGGATGCCGGTGCCGGGCTTTTCGCGGGTGGCAAAGATTTGTTCTGTGGCGTTGTTTTGCTTGATGCCACTGTGGTTTTGCCGGTTTTTGGCAATAGATCCTCCCAGTTGTCCTGTCCGTTTTTATTGCGTTGCAGATTTAGCTTCAACCCGCGTAGGGTCAAATGACCGATTTTGATGTCGCCACGCAACAATGGTAGCAACTGGATACGGACATCGACGGCATCCATGCTGGCAAAGGGCTGCTTGCCGAAGCCCACGGTATTTTCCAGCTCGACTTTCCCCAGCCTGGCGCCCAGCCAGGGAAAGACCGAAAGCTGGATGTTGCCGGGAATGTTCAGCGTGCGTCCGGTCTGCGCTTTGACCTGTTCGCTAATGGTGTCTTTATAGTCATTGGGATCAACCAGGAAAGGCAGGCTGATCAGGACAGCGGTCATAACCAGTATTAGCGCCAGAAGTATTTTCAGACCGAGAGTGAAAAATTGCTTCATTTATGATTTTTCCTTGAGGCGGCGGAGGGTCTGAATTAATCAGCGACCCTTGTTAAAGATGGAGCGGGTGAAGGGAATCGAACCCTCGTAGTCAGCTTGGGAAGCTGAAGTTCTACCATTAAACTACACCCGCAGATAGACAGGTAATGCACGTTACTGGTAACGGTTGTACAAATCAGATTAGAATGCCGCTTATTGTAGCCAATAGAACACAGAACGAACAGTATGAAAATCTTTGTGAATGGTCAAGGGCAGGAATTGTCGGATGGGCTGACTGCTGCCGGGTTCATCGAACAAATGGGATTGACGGGACAGCGACTGGCCATGGAGGTCAATGAAGAAATCGTACCGCGCAGCACGTTTGATGAACATATTTTTCAGGACGGCGACAGGGTGGAAATTGTCCATGCCGTAGGCGGGGGTTAGCGCTGGACGCGACTGCGAAACACCGATGAACTCCCCGTTAATCGTATAAGGGAATACCCTACAACTTATACCCCGCCTGTTCGCAGGGGGGTCACTTATTTTTCAGGTAAATCGATGACAGTCTTGAACGCAAACAATCCGCCGCTGGTGATTGCCGGTGATGAATACAGCTCACGCCTGCTGGTGGGAACCGGCAAATACAGGGATATGGAAGAAACACGGCTGGCGATTGAGGCCAGTGGCGCCGAGATTGTCACGGTCGCGGTGCGGCGCAGCAACATCGGCCAAAACCCCAATGAACCCAACCTGCTGGACGTGATCCCGCCGGAAAAATACACCATTCTGCCCAATACGGCAGGCTGCTATACGGCTGAAGATGCGGTGCGCACCTGCCGTCTGGCGCGTGAGTTACTGGATGGTCATGATCTGGTCAAACTGGAAGTGCTGGGTGATCAGAAAACCCTGTTCCCGGATGTGGTGCAAACCTTGAAGGCTGCGGAAACCCTGATCAAGGACGATTTTAAGGTCATGGTCTATACCAGCGATGATCTGTTAATTGCCAAAGAGCTGGAAGCGATGGGCTGTGTCGCGGTCATGCCCTTGGCTGCCCCTATCGGCTCGGGACTGGGCATTCGTAACCCCTACAATATCCGCTTCATTATCGAAGAACTGAAAGTGCCCGTGCTGGTGGATGCCGGGGTGGGTACCGCCTCTGATGCCGCCATAGCGATGGAATTGGGCTGTGATGGTATCCTGATGAATACCGCTATTGCTGCAGCACAGAAGCCGGTGCTCATGGCCGCCGCGATGAAAAAAGCCATTGAAGCTGGACGAGAAGCCTTCCTCGCCGGGCGTATGCCGCGCAAACAGTATGCCAGCGCTTCGTCGCCGATTGACGGAAGTTTTTTCTAGTAACGCCGTTTGTACTCATTATCAAAGCTTGGAGAGGATAAAAGCAGCAACTAGTCTTTATGTCGCTCTCAGGCAATCAATTACACCGCCGTATCCGCAGTTTTGTATTGCGGGAAGGCCGTCTGACAAAAGGACAACAGCAGGCGCTGGATCAGCTTTTTCCGCATTTTGGGGTGAGTCTTTCACAGGGTCCGCTGAACCTCGACTGCCTGTTTGGACGCCCAGGTGGATGCTATGCTCCGAAAATACTCGAAATTGGATTCGGTAATGGAGCGTCCCTGGTAGAAATGGCCACGAAACACCCGGAAAATGATTACTTTGGGATTGAAGTGCATCGCCCCGGGGTAGGTAATCTGCTTCTGCAGATCGAAGCACAGGCGTTGGCGAATATTCGTGTCAGCCATGATGATGCGATTGAAGTCCTTCAGCAGCAGATCCCTGATCAGGCACTGGATGCTGTTTATCTTTTTTTTCCCGACCCCTGGCACAAACGCAAGCACCATAAACGGCGCATACTCCAGACTGATTTTGTACGGCTGATACGTGACAAATTGAAGGTGGGAGGTATTTTTCACATGGCAACGGATTGGCAGCATTACGCACAGCATATGATGAAGGTCATGAGTGTTGCCGAGGGCTTTGAAAACTGTGCCGGAGTGGCTCAATACACCCCGCGTCCTGAATACCGGTCCCTAACCAAATTTGAGCAGCGAGGGCACAGGCTGGGGCACAGTGTCTGGGATTTAGTCTTCCGAAGCAATTAATGCCTTTCAATATATTCATAAATACCTAGGACTAAAGTACAGTTACCTCATTAAAAAAAGAGCTGTAAAATAAACTGTTCGTGGATTCGAATCCAAGTTATCCGGAAACTCTAAAAACATTCAGGAGTGATAGTTGAGTACCCTAAGATTTTTCAAACATCATATCCGGGTCCCATTTGTTGTATTAGGCTCAGCAGAGTTGTTGTGCGGTATAATTTCAGTCTACGCAGCAAGCTATGTCAGGTTCAGTTCCGCCGGGGTCGATGTGGCCACTATTTTTTCCGGCCTTGAAACCCGGGCGGTACTTTTTGCAGGCGTTATATTACTGTGCATGATTGCAACAGGGCTTTACCAAACCGCTATGCGCGAAGGTATGTTTGGAGTGTTATTAAGGTTGGTTGTTTCATATTTTCTGGGCGTAGTTGTACTGGCTTTTATCTTTTATTCCTTCCCGGTCCTTTTTCTTGGTCGTGGCGTGCTGATTTTATCTGTTATTTTTTCGGCTACAGCGATCGTTTTACTGCGAATTATATTTTTCAAGGCTGACCCCGATATATTCAAGCGTAGAGCCCTTATCTTAGGGACAGGCAAGAGAGCATCCACTATTGCTGAACTTAGAAGAAAAACAGATCAGTTCGGGTTTAAGGTATTGGGTTACGTGCATTTGCGTGGGAGCAAGGATGTCATTGAACAAGCCCTAATTCTTAAATTGAAAATGCCACTGAAGAACTACTGTCTAACGCATGAGGTTGACGAAATTGTCATTGCGATTGATGACAGGCGAAAAGGATTTCCGGTCAGAGACTTGCTTGATTGTAAAATGAGCGGGATAGAGATTCTTGATCTCGCCTCTTTTTTTGAGCGCGAAACAGGTAAAATTCGACTGGACCAAATCCATCCAAGCTGGTTAATGTTGTCTGACGGATTCAATAAAAGTGGGTTTCAAACATCCACAAAACGCATTTTCGATCTTATCTCAGGACTTATGTTATTAGCCATAACGTGGCCATTTATGTTATTTACCGTTGTTGCCATCAAGCTTGAAGATGGAATTAACGCCCCCGTTATATTCAGTCAGATCAGAATCGGAGAAGAAGGCCGACCCTATAAAATATTTAAATTTCGCAGTATGCGTGTGGATGCAGAAAAAAACGGTAAAGCACAGTGGGCAGTGAAGGGAGACTCAAGGATCACTCGGGTAGGTCATTTGATAAGAACGACGCGCTTCGATGAGTTACCACAAATATTCAATGTTGTTAAAGGAAATATGAGCTTCGTCGGCCCACGGCCCGAGCGGCCCGAGTTTGCCGTTATGTTAAGTGAAAAAATTGAATACTTCGAGGAACGGCACCGCGTGAAACCAGGCATTACCGGGTGGGCGCAAATTCGATATCCCTATGGTGCCTCAGACAAAGATGCATTAGAAAAATTACAATATGATTTATATTACGTAAAGAACCAGAGTTTGTTACTGGACTTTTTAATATTATTGCAAACCGTTGAAGTTATCCTTTTTGGGAAAGGATCCCGGTAGTTTTACCGATTCTAATTTAATCGGGGAAATGTACGGATAAGCTCCATTACATTGAATCTCCTTGGGTGTTATTCCCCGCTGCTTGCAGCGAAAAACAGTAGGATGGGTAAAGCGAAAAGGAAACCCATCAGCATGCCACTTGATACCCCGCCAGCTTGCTGCGGGGTTGTTTATTGGCATCAAACGGAATAGGTTGATACATGGCGAAATTTATGCGAGAGAATGGCAGGTCATCAGGATTATTAATAACATTTTTGTTTGTCTATATGGCCCTGGCCATATTTATGTATTATCCAACCGTATCCAGTCTGGCCCACATCTGGGTTTTTTCAAAGTATTCCACCTACAAACATGGTTTGCTTTTGTTAGGTATTGGAATTTATTTTTTTTATCAGCGCTGGATAAAACTGGGGAGCGACATCGCAATCCGGTTTGATATAACAGGTTTTTTGTTATTAATAATGGCCTCGGTTATCTGGTTTTTTGCGCACTTGGCGGAAGTTGAGGTGGTGCAACAACTGATTTTTATTTTCATCCTATATTCCATTCTCTGGGCCATTCTGGGATATCGAATTTCACGGCAATTCGCATTCCCTGTTTTATTGTTGATTTGTGCAATTCCCATTTGGGGTTTAATGAACGAGGGATTGTTACAAGTTATCACAGTTAAAATAGTCGCCTTAATGCTAAAGCTTATAGGCGTTAACAGCTATGTTGAGAATGTCAGAATATTTATTCCTGAAGGGGCATTTAGCGTTAATCCTGAATGTGCCGGTATGCAACAGCTTATGGCAGCAATTAGCCTGGCGGCAATTTATGCCTATCTGAATGATTTTAGACTGATACCTCTTTTAGTTTATATGGCGATGGCCGCTGCCCTGGCTTTAATGCTGAATATTTTGCGAATTTTTATAGTTGTATTTTCCGGGCACTTAACAAATATGCAATCCTATTTTGTTCGGGTTGAGCATATTTCACTTGGATGGGCCTTATTTGGCGCAGGCATGTTTATATTCATGCTACTCTCTAACAGATTCCTGCTGTCACGCTATGGTTCTTTTGTTACCAGGACAGGTAATGAAAAAAGTGTCATCAAACCCGATAGAGCGGTATCGAATAAAAAACATATTTTCCAGTTATTCTTAGTCATGTTTGGATTATCCATTGGACCATTATGGGCGCAAATTCAGAGTTCGAAAACGCAGAGTCCGGTGGGTAGGCTGACCGTTCCTGAAGCTTTCAATCAATGGCGATTGTCAAGTAGTAAAGACTATAATTATGAGCCGTTTTATAGCCATGCTGACATTGTTTATAAAGGGAACTATATCAACGAAAGCGGAAAGACAGTTTATTGTTATATTGCCTATTACCATAATCAAAAACAGGGCAAAGAACTTATTTCTGAACTTAATCGTGTTTATGATAATAAAACATGGATAGAACTGGATTCTAAAAAACGTGATATTGAAGTCTCACATCTGAATTTTACGGTAAATGAAACCATTGTAAGAACACCACAGGGAAAGGAGAAGTTAATTTGGTATTGGTATTATACGATTGATAAACGAACCAGCAATGAAAATTTTGAAAAATTGCTTGAGGTTTGGAGTGATATGAGCGGCCAGTCTGGAGCTTCATTATTTCTAGTGGCCGCTGATGTCAATGAAAGTTATGCCGCTTCCAGAAAAGCATTACATGATTTTTTAAACGATTCACTCTTGGGTCTGGAGATGGCCGTTAAACAGATC
>DRJN01000095.1 GCA_011052165.1 Gammaproteobacteria bacterium | reverse complement strand
TCAGGTTTCTGGTTTTGTGCATGGGCTGGAATCGTGAAAAATATGTAAAAGAGACAGGTGAACAGGAAGAGTCTGCTGGAAAGAGCCATCCTGAGAGTTTGCTTTGAAAACGCGAAGAACGCAAAGATGCGGTGGCGCAGAGGTTTTTCGTATCAATCGTTGCATAAGTATTCGCATGTATTTTATCCCCTCACCCCCACCCTCTCCCAGAGGGAGAGGGGGCTATGAGGCAAATACTTATGCAACGATTAATATTACTGAGGTTTCCAGGTTAAAACAACCGCCGGAAATAAAGCCGTCCGCCTTTGCGGCTGCCGCCTGACCAGTCGAAGCCGACACTGGCACCGGGATCGACGAGGACATCAAAACCGAAGCTGTAGCCGATACTTTGATCCTGGCGAAAGTTACTGACATTCGTTGCCGAACCGCGGCTACGCTGTTCGCCGCGAAGTTGATAGTCGTTAAGCGCGAGTCGTAGACCCAGTTGTTCACTCAGGGGGATGCGGGCCAGCAGTTTTTCTTCCGTCTGGATCCAGATATTGTTGACGCTTAGATTACTTGCCTGGTGCTGGCTATCATTGTAAAGAATGGACAGGTTCAGACCCAGGCGCAGATAACGGTTTTCAATGAGCCGTGTCTCAACTTGCAGGCCGCCATAGTAGCCACTGGTGAGTTTTGCCGTATCAAGCGGGTTGTCGGTCTGGCTAAGATCCAGATAACCCAGCATGAATCCACCGGACAGACCGGGACTGAGCGTTTCTGACCAGCCAAAGCCGGCGCGGCTGATCTCGGTCCGCCGTCTTGCATTATCGTAACGCCAGTTTGAATTAACCGATTGCAGGTGTAGATTGAAATCAATCCGGCCCTGGTTGCCGAGAGTCTGTGCCTTCAGAGTCAACGGTAGACAGAACAAACCGGTGAGAAGGAGATATTGTGCCGTTGTAGCCGCGTTTTGAACGAGGCCGTGCCGTGTCATGGCAGGCTTTACCGTGTGGGTAGATCCGGATTTTCGGGGAAGCGCCAAGGGTTCGGAATCACTGATCGGCAGACTTGCCATTGTGGGTGTTGATAGTATGAGTATGCACGGGATAGTGATTTTGTTTGCGATCCTGAAAATATTTTTCCAGGGTAAAGCGAATGCTGTGAAAAGCGAGGCTGTCCCAGGGAATGTCATGCTCATGGAATAACCTGACATCCAGACTTTCGACCCCGGGGTAGAAATTCTGATCGCGCAAATTCGCCAGGTACATGATGTAAATCTGGTTAATATGTGGCAGGCTGATCAAGGTGTAGAGTGTCAGCTCGTCGATATTGGTGTGGGCTTCCTCGACCGATTCCCGTTCGGCGGCCTGCTCCAGGATTTCGGCATTTTCCATAAAACCGGCGGGCAGGGTCCAGAATCCGTGACGGGGTTCGATAGCGCGGCGGCAGAGTAATACCTGGTCTTCGCCCCCGCTGTTTTTCCAGACAGGCAGGCAACCCGCGACGATTTTCGGATTCTGGTAATGAACGATCCGGCAGCGATCACAGACATAACGGGGGAGGTTATCGCCTTCCGGTATTCGGAGTGTCACGGGCTGGCCGCAGTTACTGCAGTATTTCATAAGAATTTATCAGTCTGGCTGTTGCGCCTGTTGTGAATGGGTTTGTCTGGCTGAGTATAATACTATTTTTCATATTCATTGTAGATAAGGGATGAGCTTGAATCTGCTGAAATTTATTTCGCGTCTGAGATTTTTATCGCAGGCGAAACGCCTGGAACTCTACCCGCCTTTTTTTCTCATGCGGGTCAAGGCCTTGGAAATTAGCGATAACTGGGGCCGGGTTCGGCTCAGGCTACCATTGAATATGGTGTCAAAGAATATGGGCGGATCGATGTTTGGCGGCTATCAGGCTGCCCTCTCGGATCCTATTGCCGCGCTGGCCTGTGCTAAACGCTACCCCGGTACGGATGTATGGACCCGTCATCATGAGGTGGATTTTCGTAAACCGGGGAACTCGGATCTCGAACTGCATTTCGAGTTTCCGCCGCAGCTGGATGCGCAAATTCGCGCAGAGCTGGCGGCGACGGGACGCAGCACACCGAGTTTCGAGTACGCTTTCTACCGCCGGGACGATCAGCTCTGTACGTGGGTCCGCAGCACGGTGGCGATAAGGCCGGAGGGCTACCTGTCGGGGGTGGGGCGCCGGTACAAATGTGTCAAAAACGGGCCATAGGCATTTTTTGTTTTGTCTGGTGGGGACAGGTACAATAGTCACTGAATTTCCGGGTTTTCCCGACATCTTGTGTGTAAAGGCAGAATTCACAAAAGTATAACTTTCAGGACGTATTAAATGGATATAGCAAAAGCGATTAATCTCGAAAACAGGAAAAGCAGTTTCAGCAGGGAAGAATTACTGCAGTGTGGACGAGGTGAGCTTTTCGGGCCAGGGAATGCCCAACTACCGTTACCGCCGATGCTGATGTTTGATCGTATCACCCGTATCAATGAGGACGGGGGCGGACACAGTAAGGGGGAGATTATCGCCGAGCTGGATATTAATCCGGAACTGTGGTTTTTTTCCTGCCATTTTGAGGGCGATCCGGTCATGCCGGGCTGTCTGGGGCTGGATGCCATGTGGCAGTTGATTGGCTTTTATCTGGGCTGGAAGGGTGGCGCGGGTCACGGCCGCGCACTGGGTTCCGGTGAGGTCAAATTTGCTGGCCAGGTCCTGCCGACGGCGAAAAAAGTAGTCTACCGGATTGATCTCAAACGGGTGATCATGCGCCGCCTGATCATGGGTATTGCTGATGCTCATATGGAAGTGGATGGACGTGAAATCTACACTGCCAAGGATCTCCAGGTTGGTTTATTTACTTCAAACTGAGAATTTTCAAGTTTCATGACACCACGACGCGTAGTAGTCACCGGGCTGGGCATTGTTTCCAATATCGGTAATGACAAGAATGAAGTGCTGGACGCCTTGCGAAAGGGACGTTCCGGTATCGAGTTTTCCCAGGAATATGCCGATATGGGCTTTCGTTCTCATGTGCATGGCCAGATCCATCTTGACCTTAAGGAGCAGATTGATCGCAAACTGTTACGCTTCATGGGTCGTGGCGCGGCGTTTAATTATATTGCCATGTCTCAGGCTATCGAGGATGCCGGGCTGGAAGGTGACGATGTGTCGAATGTCCGCAGCGGACTGGTGGTCGGTTCGGGTGGTCCTTCTACGGAGTACCTTGTTGAGGCGGCGGATATCATGCGTGAAAAAGGCATTCGTCGTGTTGGGCCTTATATGGTGACTCGCACTATGTCGAGCACCAACTCTGCCTGTCTGGCGACCCCATTTAAAATCAAAGGTGCCAACTATTCCATCAGCTCGGCCTGTTCCACTAGCGCCCACTGCATCGGTCATGGCGCCGAGTTAATTCAGATGGGCAAGCAGGACATCGTCTTTGCCGGAGGCGGTGAGGATGTGCACTGGACCATGAGCGTGCTGTTCGACGCCATGGGCGCCTTGTCATCCAAATATAACGAGACGCCACAAACCGCTTCCCGGGCCTTTGATGTGAGTCGTGACGGCTTTGTGATTGCGGGTGGCGGGGGCGTCCTGGTGCTGGAAGAGCTGGAACACGCTCAAGCGCGCGGGGCAAAAATTTATGCCGAGCTGGCCGGTTACGGCGCGACCTCGGATGGTTATGATATGGTGCAACCCTCCGGCGAAGGCGCGGAGCGTTGCATGCGCCAGGCGCTGGAAACAGTGGATCTGCCCGTCGACTATATTAATGCGCACGGCACTAGCACCCCGGCCGGTGATCCGCCGGAGTTGAAAGC
>DRJN01000094.1 GCA_011052165.1 Gammaproteobacteria bacterium | reverse complement strand
TTATCTTTTTTATTTCTTGCCCAGAAATAATAATAACCCTTGTTCGGCTCGGAGGTGACCTTGCCGTCCAGCACGGTCCAGCTCTTGACGTGACTGCCCGCCGCATAGGTAACTTTATAATTACCTTCCAGCCATGTCACGCCCAGACGGGAGATTTTGTTTTGCTGTTCCTGGCTGCAAGCCATGAGCAAAAAAGCGGATAAGAATAAAATAACAAGCGGTTTCATAATAAGACTTCCTCTGATAACAAGACGGATATAATACATCTTTAAGGTGGTGGGCAATAAAACTCTGTCCGGATTTTCTTATGCCGGTTTCATGGCGCTGCTCAAACAAGCTTTTTATCCTGCAGGCCGCCGTAGTCGGTCTTTTCGGATTGAGGCGCTTCGTATCCCGGCGGCATCTTGTCGTTTATCCATCAAACCACGGGCGCGCGCGATGTCCTCGAAACGATCGACATCCCACAATGCCGGCAGCTCTGACCACGGCAATCCCGCCGCACGCAGGCGCAGGCGGGTTTGGTGCAGCACATCCATCGTTCCCCAGTCCACGGTTTCAAACATGTCCGTATTCAGGACCGACTGGCCGACCAGCACATAACCGCCGTCCTCTGCGGGTCCCAGTACGCAAGAGACGCCGTGGACCAGCACCTGTAAGGCCTGTTCAAGATAGTCCGCCGTCATCGCAGGACAGTCGCTGCCGATGAGCACGACTAACCGGCTGGTGGATAAGCCATCGGCCAGTGCATGACCCATACGTATCCCCAGATCAGATCCCTGCTGTTGCTTCAGCTCCACCCCATAGGCCTTATGTAATTCCTGAAACAGGGCATGACGGCCGTCCGGCTCACACCAGATCTGTAACGGACAAAGCTGACTGTCTGCCACCTTCTGCACAATATGGCGGGTCAGATCGGCAGAAAATGCTGCTGCGCCCTGTTCACCCAGTTGTGGAACCAGACGAGTCTTGACCCTGCCCGGCAACGGCGCCTTGCTGAAAATCAGAATACGGGCATCAGGATAACGATAGGACATGATAATAACAGGAGCCCGCTCAGTAATAATAAATTCAGCGGTAATAAATCCGGTGCAGACGTGCCGCTGAAACACCGAAAAACCAGGCCAGCCGCAACCCCCACATCAGCAACACCGTACGCAGGACACCCCGTGTCTCCCAGCGTCGGCTTGAGGTGATCACCCGTGGGCGCAGGCAACAGGGTGCAGAAATTCGTTTCAGCCGCCGGCTCAATTCAAGATCCTCCATCAGGGGAATATCGGCGAACCCACCGAGGTGCACAAAGGCCTCGCGCAATACAAACATGGCCTGATCCCCGGTCGCCATGCCGGTAAGACAGGAACGCCAGTTCATGAACGTTTCAATGACCCGCAAGAGCCACGCCTGGCCGGACAAACGCACATCAAAACGGCCCCAAACCCGACCGGTTTCCAGCGCCTCACGAATCAGCCCATCGGCATTCTCTGGCAGGCGGGTATCGGCATGCAGAAACAGCAGTACCTCCCCCTGCGCCTGTTCAGCCCCCGCATTCATCTGTCGGGCGCGTCCCCGGTCGGTTTCTACTATTTTGTCAACTCGCCCCTGCGCCTGACGCAAGGTCGCATCGGTGCTGCCGCCATCCACCAGAATAATTTCATGCCCCACCTCGCGGTATCCCTGTAATAGCGACAGATAGTGTGCCAGTTTGGGACCCTCGTTCAATACTGGAATAATAATAGACAACCGCACCCATTCACCGCCATACACATACAAAAAATAACGTCAATATTTTCAACAGCTTGAAAAATCTCCGATCCCCTATCACAGTTTACCGGCAAGCTCCCCAGAGGCTAAACAAGCGCCGTTGCCTGCCGATATAAGAGATCTGTAAACGCATAAGGCAGCGTACCTCATGGATAATCTGGCCGAACAACTGATCCGCGACTACAAAGAGCTGGTTTCCCTGCCGGAAATCACTTTGCGCATCAACGAAATGGTCAATGATCCTGACTGTGACATTGACAGCATCGGCAAACTCATCAGCCAGGATCCCGCCCTGGCGGTGCGCCTGCTGGGTATTGCCAACAGCCCTTTCTATGGCTTCTCGACACAAGTCAGCACCGTGACCCGCGCCATCGCTGTGCTCGGCATTAACAAAATTCGTGATATCGTTCTGTCCGCCTCGGCCACCAAAGCCTTCGACGGCATTCCCGTAGAGATCATTGCCGTCGATGATTTCTGGCAGCACAGTCTTTACTGCGGCGTACTCGGACAGACGCTGGCAAAACAGACGGCCCTGGATGCCGACGCGGTGTTTATTGCCGGCCTGCTACATGATATTGGCCAGCTGATTCTGTTCAACCGTTATCCCCAGGAGATGCATGAGATCATTCTGCGCACCATTGAGGGTGAAGCACCCCTCACCATGGTGGCTGCTGAACAGGAACGGCTGGGCACCAACCATACCCAGGTGGGTGCCGAGCTGGCGCGCTCCTGGCACCTGCCCGCACACATCGAGGCCGTTATTGCCTGGCATCATACTCCTAAAAACGCCACCGCTCACCAACAGGAAATAGCACTGATCTACATCGCTAACGCCGTCGCACAGATGCTCGACTTTGACTGCGACAGCGTCATGAAAAAGCTGGAAGTATCCGATGAAATCTGGGCTATGGCGCAGCTACAACGCGAACAGATCCCGCCGGCTATCGACGCCGCCAGTGAGCAGCTAGAGATACTGCGCCAGCTTTATTTCGGGTAAAGAGATAAGGGTTTGCCTGTCCTTCGACAAACTCAGGACGAACGGTTAGGGGTTTAATCTGCCTGTCCTTCGACAGGCTCAGGACGAACGGTTAGGGGTTTAATCTGCCTGTCTTAGGCTTGGATCTCAAGCCGTCAGCGC
>DRJN01000093.1 GCA_011052165.1 Gammaproteobacteria bacterium | reverse complement strand
ATCGCCTGGGCCGTGACCCTCGGCGCGGGAGTCCTCATGATTTTATCGATCGAAACGGTGAAGCGGTTGCTGCGTTTTCCTTTGGTGGCGCTGACAAACAATCTATGGCGACCAACCCTCGCCGTGAGTGCCATGGCGGCAGCCGTCATCGGATTCCGCGACTTTCAAAATTTCGGAAACGGTGTGCCGGGCCTGTCCGCCCAATTGACCGGATCGGTCGTCCTCGGCGCTTTGGTCTATATTTTGGCCATCTGTGCCCTGTGGCGGATTTCGGGTGCCCCCAACGGAACCGCCGAGCGCCATCTGATCGACGCGGTGATGCCGAAAATCCGGAAATATATTCTGCTTATGACTCGCGTTTAAGGTTTGGAATATATATGTCTATGGCTTTACAGAAACCACGATCTCTCAACATTCTTCAAATTACGCCGTTCTGGCGCGAGGAGAGGCTGTCCGGTGTCAAATCCGTAATGACCGATCTAATTCGGGAACTCGATCAATGCCACCGGGTTCACATTATGGAGACGGAGTGGTCTGCGTTTTTTTGTCAAACTATTCTCGCTGAATCGCGTCCTATCGATTTATTGCGCTTCCCGATCCCTCATTTGACGCTCTCAAAGCCAAGAACATTAATTAGCACCCCCCTGAATGTAATCGTTTTCATCCAGCAATTTCTAAGATATTGTAAAATAAAAAATATAGACATCGTTCATGCTCATTGCGCGGGACCACAATGGTTCTCTTTAGCCCTGGCTCGGAAGTTCGGAGGCCCGCCTTTTATCATCACGCTGCACGGATCCGATGTGCGCACCTTCGTAAAACAGAACTCTTTCAAACAGTCCCTGATGCGCAGGGCTTTGCAATGCGCAAGCCACGTGGTTGCTGTGTCCCGGTCACTTTCCGAGGAGGCATCTAAAAATATTAGCCCCATAAAACCGCCTGAGGTTGTGTATAATTGTTATCCACACATGGAAGAAAAAAGTCGCGAAATTTCTATACCAGCTATTGCACAAAATGGAATATTGAAATATTTTGTCTTGCAAGTTGGCGATTTAACAACAATAAAAGCTCAAGATATTACGCTTCAAGCGTGGAAGAAGGTCATAGAGAAGGAACCGAATGCGTGGTTGTTGTTCGCTGGCGAAGGGGCGGAGTTGGAAAATTTGAGGGCGTTGGCGGTAAATCTGGGGGTGGCCAACCGTGTTCATTTTCTCGGCTGGGTACGGCGTGAGGTGGTTCTTAAGCTCATGGAAATGGCGAGAGTTGTTGTCGCGCCATCGCGCGCCGAAGGAATGGGTATAATAATTCTTGAATCGGCCTTAAAGCGCGCATCGATTGTTTGTAGCGATATCGGACCATTCTCGGAAATCATCGCAGATAAGCGCGATGGCTTGTTATTTCCCGTTGATAACGCGGACGCCATGGCAGAAGCAATTTTGTATATGATTCGCAATCCCGAGTCTGCCTACGATATGGCGCGGCGGCTGCACGAGAAGGTGATCGAAGAATTCAGTCCACAGGAAATGGCACGCAAATATGAAAATATATATTATGCGTATATTTAACCTACTTTCCGTGGATCTATTGTAAAACCACAGGAATAGGCAATGTTACATCTGAACTGGTTAATAGGTCCCTCAAGCAGAATCTGAGAGCAATTGGATTTCAGCATACTGAAAGTGATATTGGCTTGATGTTCTATTTTCGTGACCCGGCCGAGCGTAAAGGGATGAGGGCTATCATAGAAAGGGATGTTTGGTTTATTGTTGGCGGCACTGACTCGTAGGCTGTCTATGTTTTCATCTATCAAAAGACGACTAGGCTCTCTGGCCTTACGAAAGAAGGCCGTAATACTTGCTTACCACGGTGTCAATAACAAGCCCTTGCCATTTAAAATCTGGACTCAGATTGATGTGGATAGATTCGATGCACATATAAAATATCTCGCTTCTGATTGTAATTGTGTATCCCTGTCGACACTTGTTGATAATGTAAGGAAGTCTCACATTGAGCCGAGAACAGTTGTTGTCACATTTGATGATGGGTTTTATAACAATTTCTCGGTTGCATTCCCCATACTTAAGAAATATAACGTACCGGCCACAATCTATGTGGCAGCCGGATACACAGGAACTAGTAACATGATTTGGTCGGAGCAACTGGCTACCACGTTGGCAGTTACGACTCATCCAACAATACGGTTTGAAGATGCCGAACTGAGTCTCAGCACACCTGATTTGCGTGCTCATGCTTATCGTCAGATCGCCAATTCCTTGAAGTCTTTATCTCCCAGTGATATTGACCAGCGTATTGAAGAGTATATGGGAGACTGCCAGGTTATCCCGAATGACCTTATGTATGGTCAGTGTTATGAACAATTTCGAATGTTGGGGTGGGAGGAACTTGAAGAGCTGATTTCATCGGGATTGATAGAGATTGGTGCACATACAATGAAACATGCAATTTTGTCTCGATTATCTGACGAAGAGGCCTATTGTGAAATGGAGCTGTCAAAAAAGATCCTCGAAGATCGGCTTGGGACCATCCGCCACTTTGCTTATCCAAACGGAGGGCACGGGGATTTTTCCGAAGTGCATAGAAAAATGGCAATGGAGATAGGCTATGAGTCAGTATCTACTTTTATCTCCGGAACGGTGAGCCGCATCAGCGATGTTTTTGAATTACAACGGTTTGGTTTGGGGTCGGATTCCACCGTCGAGGCTATTGACTATTTTATGAGAGGCGGCGCTCTCCTCGTATAAAAAAGGGTCTATCCGGATCTCGCAAAGGATATAAGCAGTTGAATGGCCATAAATTCATCTGTACTTTTGATGGTGAGAGCCTATTCAAGAGACAGAGGAGACTGAATCTATGGCCACCGGTAAGGTTATCGGAAAACTACTGAAGTT
>DRJN01000092.1 GCA_011052165.1 Gammaproteobacteria bacterium | reverse complement strand
TCTGATGGGCCGGGCCGGGAATACAAGATTGAAAAACAGATCTTGTCATTCAAAAAAGCTGCATTGAAAGATTTAGGTTTTAACCTGCGTCTGAGTGGTTTGTTAGTGCAAGCACTGAAAGCATTGGGCAAGGATCAGATTAATCAAAAGGTGATTAATACTCTACGCAAACGACTGGACAGGAAAAGCTGTGACCGGATTCTTAAAGATACGCGCACTGTAACGGGGTGGGTATACAAGATCATCAAGCAGATATGTCAGGGCTGTAAGTAATGGATAAGGTTGCACGATTATCTCTAGAAAAACGGGCTGACCTTTTTTCTCAAACAGCGGCAAACAAGAGAATGACGCCTGCTGTCGTTGAGAAGGATTTTTGGGTGAGTTGGGTATTGAAGCACTTGTATCAACATGACGAACTGACACGCTTGTTAATGTTTAAGGGTGGAACCAGCTTATCCAAGGTGTACCAGTTAATTGATCGTTTTTCAGAAGATATTGATCTGATACTGGATTGGCGGACTCTGACTGGCGAAGATCCAATGGCGCAACGTTCCAGAACGCAGCAAGAGAAATTTAATGGAGCAATAAACGAACAGGCCCGGGTATTTATTGCGAATCACTTGTTAGCCTTGGTGACTGATATGCTGGATGGAATTTGCCAATGCGAAATAGAAGAAGACCCGTATGTTATTAATATTCAATATCCGGGCTCTTTCCCTGATGACTATTTGCGCCCGGAGGTTCGTCTGGAGATTGGCCCTTTAGCGGCCTGGTCACCCTTCGAAGAAAAAGTAATCCGTTGTTATGCCGCTGAAGAATTTCCAGAGGTCTTTGACAATACAGAATGCACAGTAAAGGTGGTACGAGCGGAGCGCACCTTTTGGGATAAGGCGACAATATTGCATCACGAAGCCCATCGTCCGGATGGCAGCGTACAACCACTACGATATTCACGACATTATTATGATTTGGCGAAGCTGGCCAATGCAGATGTCAGGCAATCTGCATTGGCAGATAAAGATTTGCTGGCAAGTGTCGTCGAGTTCAAGCAACGGTTCTACCCCCGAGGCTGGGCAAGGTACGATTTGGCCAGATCCGGATCGTTTCGGTTAATACCAGAGGGCGCGGTGTTAGCTGCTGTCAGAGCTGATTATACTGCAATGCAGAATATGATTTTTGGTGACGCGCCTGCTATGGACTCAATTATGGAAACACTTGAATCATTACAAGATGAGATCAATAAGTGATGAGTTCGGCATAATTAATTGATGGAACAAGATGAAAAAGATTAGCGAAAACGAAATCGAAGATTTCGCCATTGAGCTATTTGAAAAGCTCGGGTATGAATATGTTTACGCGCCTTCTATTGCGCCAGACAGTGACACACCCGAAAGGGAACGCTTTGAAGATGTCGTATTAATCGAACGTCTGCGTGCTGCGGTGGGCCGGATCAACCCGGCGATTCCTGCCGATGCACGGGAAGAGGCCATCAAACAAATCCTGCGGCTGAACTCACCGGAACTGATCAACAATAACGAAAACTTTCACCGTATGCTGACCGAGGGCATCAAGGTCAGTGTGCAGGAGAAGGGACAGGAGCGCGGCAACCTGGTATGGCTGATTGATTTTACTCATCCTGAAAACAATGAATTTCTTATTGCTAATCAGTTTACCGTCATAGAAAACCACCAGAACAAGCGGCCGGACGTTATCCTGTTTGTGAATGGATTGCCATTGGTTGTGATTGAGCTGAAAAATGCGGCGGATGAAAACGCCACCATTGGCTCTGCCTGGAAGCAGTTGCAAACCTATAAAGACGTCATCCCCGGTCTGTTTGCCTACAACAGCGTATTAATCATTTCAGATGGGCTTGAAGCTAAAGCCGGTTCTTTATCGGCGGGCCTAAGCCGGTTCATGGCCTGGAAAACCGCAGATGGCAAGCTGGAAGCCTCGCCGTTAATCAGCCAGTTGGAAACGCTGATTAATGGCATGTTGAACAAGGCCACGCTGTTGGATCTGGTGCGGCATTTTATTGTGTTTGAACGGAAAACCGTTCAAACACAACCCGCCCTCAGTCCCTCCCAAAGGGAGGGAAACAATTATCGTGGTAATTTAAATTTTGTTGGACTGATTAAACAGGTTAAGGAGCTGTGCAGGAATCAAACTCAGGCAGAGAAAATATTCTGGGAACTTGCAAGAAACAAACAATTTGGAGGGCTAAAATTCAGGCGACAACATCAAATCGGTCATTACATCGTCGATTTCTATTGCCACTCAGAGAAACTGGTTATTGAATTTGACGGGAAGATACATGGTATACCCGAACAAAGGAAAAAAGATTCTAAGCGCGATAAATATTTAACAAGCTTAGGGAACAAAGTTATTCGATTTGAAAATAATGCCCTGCTTGACAACCCACAAGCTGTTTTCAAGGAAATAGCCAAAAGTCTCTCTCCCGCTGGGAGAGACGGAAGAGAGGGTGGTATCACGACAGTGACGACCATCAAAAAGCTGGCTGCTTATCATCAGTACTATGCGGTCAATGCAGCGGTGGCCTCAACGTTGCGTGCTGCAAGTGCGACGGAGGGGCTTCCGACGAGCGAAACGCCGGAAAATTACGGTGTGGCCAGCGTGAAATCACAGCCAAAAGGCGACCAAAAAGCCGGGGTAGTGTGGCACACCCAGGGGAGCGGTAAATCACTGTCGATGGTATTTTATACCGGCAAGATCGTGCTGGCGCTGGATAATCCGACCATTGTGATGATTACTGATAGAAATGACCTTGATGATCAGTTGTTCGATACATTTGCTGCCTGTACCCAGGTGTTGCGACAAGAGCCCAGGCAAATCGAAGACCGCCAACAATTAAAGGCGCTATTAAAAGTGGCTTCCGGTGGCGTGATATTTACCACCATTCAAAAATTTCAGCCGGAAGAAGGCAATGTTTATGAGAAGCTAACTAACCGCAGGAACGTGGTGGTGATTGCCGATGAGGCCCATAGAACGCAATACGGTTTTAAGGCAAAAACCGTGGACGAGAAAGATGCACAGGGCAATGTGACGGGCAAAAAGATAGTTTATGGCTTTGCAAAATACCTGCGCGATGCCCTGCCCAATGCGACTTATCTTGGATTTACAGGCACACCCATTGAGAGCACCGACGTTAATACACCCGCCGTATTTGGAAACTACATTGATGTTTATGATATTGCGCAAGCGGTAGAAGATGGGGCAACCAAACGAATTTATTATGAAAGCCGATTGGCAAAAGTCACCCTGAGTGATGAAGGTAAAAAGCTCATTGCTGAGCTTGATGACGAACTGGAACAGGATGAGTTAAGCGAAACACAGAAGGCCAAGGCCAAGTGGACGCAAATGGAAGCCCTGGTGGGCGCCGAGCAACGCATCAATAATGTTACAAAAGATATTGTGGCACATTTTGACACTCGCCAGGAAGTCTTCATGGGTAAAGGCATGATTGTGGCCATGTCGCGCCGCATTGCCGCGGATTTGTATGACGAGATCGTAAAAATAAAACCAGACTGGCACTCTGATAATTTAACCAAGGGTGCGATTAAAGTCGTGATGACGGCTGCGTCCTCAGATGGCCCGAAGATGGCCAAACATCATACGACAAAACAGCAACGCAAGGCCCTGGCCGAGCGCATGAAAGACCCGGATGACGAACTGAAACTGGTGATTGTGCGTGATATGTGGCTCACCGGTTTTGATGCACCCTGTATGCATACCCTGTATATCGACAAGCCCATGAAAGGGCACAACCTGATGCAGGCCATTGCACGGGTAAACCGGGTTTATGGCGACAAACCGGCGGGGCTGGTGGTGGATTATCTGGGTATCGCCTCTGATCTTAAACAGGCGTTATCCTTTTATTCCGATGCGGGTGGCAAAGGCGACCCCATGCTTGCCCAGGAGCAAGCGGTAAAGCTACTGCTGGAAAAGATCGAAGTGGTAGCGGATATGTTTCATAGATTTCCCTATGAGAACTATTTCCAGGCCGATACCTCGAAGAAACTGGCCATGATACTGGCAGCGGAAGAACATATCCTGGGTCTGGAGAATGGCAAGAAACGCTACATCGATGAAGTTACTGCCTTGTCGCAAACATTCGCCATAGCGATTCCTCACGAACAGGCCATGGATGTAAAAGATGAAATCGCTTTCTTCCAGGCAGTGAAAGCGCGACTGGCGAAATTTGACAGCACCGGCTCCGGGCGTACCAATGAGGAAATAGAAACGACCATACGACAGGTGATAGATAAGGCGCTGGTATCGGAACAGGTTGTTGATGTGTTTGATGCTGCGGGAATCAAAAAACCGGATATTTCGATTCTTTCCGAAGAATTCCTGTTGGAGCTAAAAAACAAGGAGCACAAAAATATTGCCCTTGAAGTACTCAAGAAACTACTCAATGATGAAATCAAGGCGCGCTACAAAAAGAACCTCGTGCAGAGTAGATCCTTAATGGAGATGCTGCAAACCGCTATTAAGAGGTATCACGCCAAGGTGCTGACTGCGGCAGAAGTCATGGATGAACTGATTAATATCAGCAAGGAAATCATTAAATCAGACAAACAGGCCGAAGAACT
>DRJN01000091.1 GCA_011052165.1 Gammaproteobacteria bacterium | reverse complement strand
TGGGAAACTGTCATCGGGCTGGAGATTCATACTCAGCTTGCGACCAAGAGTAAAATATTTTCTGCGGCCTCCACCGCCTACGGGGCCGAGCCGAATACCCAGGCCTGCACGGTGGATCTGGGACTGCCGGGTGTCTTGCCGGTATTGAACCGGGAGGCGGTGAATATGGCCATCAAGTTCGGTCTGGCGATTGGCGCCGAGATTGCGCCGCGTTCGGTGTTTGCACGCAAGAATTATTTTTACCCGGATCTGCCCAAGGGTTACCAGATCAGCCAGTTTGAGTTACCGGTGGTCGGGGTGGGCACACTGACGATCCAACTGGAAAACGGCGACTCAAAAGTGATTGGCGTCACCCGTGCGCATCTGGAAGAAGATGCTGGCAAGTCCCTGCATGAGGATTTCCATGGCATGACCGGCATTGATCTCAACCGTGCGGGTACACCTTTGCTTGAAATCGTTTCCGAGCCGGATATGCGTTCGGCTAAGGAAGCGGTGGCTTATATGAAAAAAATGCACTCGCTGGTGCGCTACCTGCAAATCAGCGATGGCAACATGCAGGAAGGATCGTTTCGCTGTGACGCCAATGTCTCGGTGCGCCCCAAAGGACAGCAAGAATTCGGCACCCGCACCGAGCTGAAAAACATCAACTCTTTCCGCTATGTGGAACGGGCGATTGAGTTTGAAGTCGAGCGCCAGATCGAATTGATTGAAAGCGGTGGGGTCGTGAGGCAGGAAACCCGGCTCTATGATCCGGACAAGGGTGAAACCCGGCCCATGCGTTCCAAGGAAGAAGCGATGGATTACCGCTACTTCCCCGATCCCGATCTCTTGCCGGTTGAAGTGACCGCTGACATGCTGGCGCGCATTCGCAAGACCCTGCCTGAACTGCCGGATGCCAAAAAAGCCCGATTTATTAAAGAGTATAAACTCAGCGAGGATGATGCGAGTCTGCTGACGGCCAGCCGTGAGATGGCGGATTATTTTGAGCAGGTGGTAAAATTAAGTGACGACTCCAGGCTGTCGGCTAACTGGATCATGGGTGAGCTTGCCGGGTTTCTGAATAAAGAAAACCGTGACATCAGCGCCAGCCCGGTTAGCGCCGGGATGCTGGCGGGCATGATTATACGCATTAAAGACAACACCATCTCCGGCAAGATTGCCAAGGAAGTCTTCGACGCCATGTGGCGGGGCGAAGGTGATGCTGATGCCATTATCGACAGCCGCAGTCTTAGGCAGATCACCGACACGGGTGCGATTGAATCCGTGCTGGATGAGATTATCGCCGCCAACCCGAAACAGTTCGAGCAGCTAAAAGGCGGCAAGGACAAACTCATGGGCTTTTTCGTCGGTCAGGTGATGAAACAGACCCAGGGCAAAGCCAACCCCGCGCAGGTGAATGCGTTAATGAAGAAAAAACTCGAAACATAGGAAGGATGATGGGTTTCACCCTTCATTCTTCAGGGTTCTACCCATCCTACGCCACTATTGATCTTGCGTAGGATGGGTAGAGCCACGCGCGAAGTCCAGTAGGGAAACCCATCATTTACCATCATTTATAAGGTTCGAAAAATCAAACTCGTTCGCCTGTTTCTGGCATTGATTCCATCACTTGACCACTACCCCAGTCGTGGGGATAAATGCTTCGTTCAACATATTTATGAAATGATGAATAAGGCCATTTTATAACCTGATCTACCAGGCCATGTTTGACAGGATTAAAATGAATATAATCCACATGGGTTCGAAAATCCTGTCCGTCGCGAATAACATGCTCCCAAAAGCGGCGTTGCCAGATGCCCCGTTCATGTTTATTTATACGGCTCTGGCTGCGAGGTTCGGTTTTCGGTAAATGGCGTGAAAACGCTGATTTAATCTGTCGCCATCTCAATGAGTAGTCATTGTCATATTGCGGAAGCGTAAAAATACAATGCAAATGATCCGGTAGCACCGCCATGGCATCAATTGTGAAAGGATGGTGTGTTTTAACGGTGTGCAAGGCTTGACGCAAAGTTTCGATGTATTTTGTTAATAAATCAGATCGTCTGTCCTGTAAGTTTACGGTAAAGAAACAGGTTCCGCCTTTTATGCGATAACGACGGTAGTTTGTCATAGTTGTCCACCTCCATGTGGTTTTATTGATGTTGATTTGATGGGTTTCACTTTGTTCTACCCATCCTACACAAGCTTGCAACAAAACGTAGGATGGGTAGAACAAAGTGAAACCCATCATTTATATTCCCTCGTTATTCACGGCACACCGGGCAACCCGGATCCTTTTTCAGTTTCAGGCTGCGCCAGTCCATGTTCATGGCGTCCAGCAGCAATAGGCGGCCGTCCAGCACCTTGCCGACATCGGTGATAATCTTGATCGCTTCAGTGGCCTGAATACTGCCGATGATGCCTACCACCGGCGCCAGCACACCGTTATGGCTGCAACGGGTATCCAGCTCACCTTCGTCTTTATACAGACAGCGATAACAGGGGCCGTGGCCGTTATTGAGATAAACCGACACCTGACCTTCCATGCGAATGGCGGCGCCGGAGACCAGGGGAGTACGGGTGTTGACGCAGGCTTCGTTGACGGCAAAGCGGGTGGCGAAGTTGTCACTGCCTTCGATTACCACATCGGCCTGTTGAACCTGGGCCAGCAGTTCGCTGTCACTCAGTTTTTTGTTGAGGGTGGAAATACGAATTTCAGGATTCAGACGCAGCAGGCTATCGCGGGCGGATTCCACCTTGGGCCGGCCAATATCCGATGTGCTGTGCACGATCTGGCGTTGCAGGTTACTGAGATCCACCTGATCAAAATCGACCAGCACAAGATGGCCGATGCCGGCCGCGGCAAGGTAGAGGGCGACCGGTGCGCCGAGGCCGCCGAGACCGATGAGAAGCATCGTTGAGGCGAGTAGTTTTTCCTGCCCCGCCACGTCGATTTGCGGCAGCATGATCTGGCGGCTGTAGCGCAGCAGTTGTTCATCATTCATAACTAAACAGATTAAACAGACTGGAGAGCAGATACAAGGTTAACGATACAGGCGAAAAGGGAAGATTATTTCTCTTGTATTAATCGTTGCATAAGTATTCGCATGTATTTTATCCCCTCACCCCCACCCTCTCCCATAGGGAGAGGGGGCTATGGTGCAAATACTTATGCAACGATTAATATTTCTAAGGTTTGCCGCTTAAAGATAATCGCGCCAGTGACTGGGACGTTGATCGCGGCAACCGTGTCGTTGTTGCTGGTAGCGGTCGATGAAAATATTGCGGGTACTGTGATCCTGACAGCGATCACAGCCGATATTGGCGCGTTCAGTGGTTTCGGTATAACTGTAGAGGGCGCGTTTAAGGCGTAGCAACAGATTATTATCAAGATGAAAGCCGACTTCCGCGAGGGCTTCCTCAATGTCGGCAAGACAGAGATAGCGGATATCGTAATGCACATTCAGTTGCCGTGGATCTACGATTTGCATCTTTAGAATGCCAGGGATATTTTCCAACATGCGCAGTGCAGATTCCGCCTGCTCGCGATCAGAATATATTTCGCTGAAAAAGATTTCACGTTTTTTCACAGTGGCTGACATTGTTGTCATGATCCCTTTCTCCCTTTGATCGTTATCCTAACTGGAAAACAGCATGAATCAAAGGGTGATTCAACAAAATTTTTATTTATAAGAAAATCCGTTCCTACTGATATGCTAATCGGTTTTCCGCTGACCAAGACTCAGGCGCGGTTGATTGGCATCATCACGATGGCACCGAACAGATTGATAGCCATGCTCTGCAAGCAGGTTGGCCAGCATGGCTTGTTGCTGATAGCCGTGTTCCAGCAGCAACCAGCCGCCGGGTTTCAGATGGGCTTTGGCGGTTATCAGGATATGCCGCAGATCATCCAGGCCTTCGTGTCCAGCCGCCAGTGCGCTGGGGGGTTCGAAACGCAGGTCACCGGCAGACAAATGTGGATCCTGCGCCTTTATGTAAGGTGGGTTGCTCAGGATCATGTGCGCCTGAAAGTCGCGGGCAAAGCCCATCAGCCAGTGGCTGGCGAGAAAGTGGATATTGCTTACTTCATTGGTACGAGCGTTTTGTTGAGCGATATGCAGTGCCGCAAGAGATCGATCAGTGGCGATCAGGGTGCAGCGGGGACGTTCTTTGGCAGTGGCAAGGGCGATGGCACCGCTGCCCGTGCCCAGATCAAGAATGGTCCAGCTCGCCTGCCGGGGGATTCGGGCCAGTGCCTGTTCTACCAGCAGTTCGGTTTCGTGGCGTGGGATCAGAGTATCGGTTGTCACTGTCAGCGTCAGCGTCCAGAAATTCCGCTGGCCAAGGATATAGGCGATGGGCTCGCCGTTTTGCCGCCGACAGATCTGTGTCTCGAATGCCTGGCGTTGATCCGGGCTGAGGATGTTGTCCGGCCAGGTTCGCAGCCAGGTGCGATCCTTCTCCAACACCGAAGCCAGCAGCAACTCGGCTTCCAGGCGTGCGCTATTGTGCCCGGTTTGTCCTAAAATGGCCGTTGCGTGGTGGATGGCATCGTTGATGGTGTGAGACATTAATTCTGAAAATATCGGGCAGACAAAAGGGGGTCAAGATTGAATTCAAAAGACAGCAATCAGTTTCATGGGCAAATCATCCATGCTGGGGCGGAGCAAGTCAAACTGCCCGATGGCCGGATCATGTTGATGGATGTCGTGCATCATCCCGGCGGTGCCGCCGTCGTAACGCTGGATGAGCAACAACGGGTTTGTTTGCTGCGCCAGTATCGCGGAGTGATGGACGAATGGTTATGGGAACTCCCCGCAGGGAAAATCGATCATCAGGAGCCGCCGCTTGACACCGCCCGGCGTGAACTGCAGGAAGAAGCCGGGGTAACGGCCCGCCAGTGGCTGGAGTTGGGGTTATCGCTCAGCTCACCAGGGGTATTTAGCGAAAAAGTCTGGCTTTATCTGGCGCAAGAGCTGCAACCCTGCGCGCAGCAGCCGGAAGAGTATGAGATTTTTGAACGTCACTGGATCGAATTTGAAGAAGCGCTGGGGTGGGCGAAGTCAGGCAAAATCAACGATGCCAAGACCGTAGTTGGCCTGTTCCGTGCGGCGAGTTGTTTATAAATTATTTACGCAAAGACGCAGAGGCGCGAAGTCCAGTAGGGAAATCCATCAGGATGCTGCGGGGTTGTTTGTTTTTCTTTGCGTTCTCTGCATCTTTGCGTTGAAGATTTCAGGCTCCTCACCCCTCATCCCCGATTGCAGCCAGCAGATCCGCCTGGTGTTCGGCGATCAGGGGATCGATGATGTCATCCAGTTTGCCCTGCAGGATGTCGTCCAGCTTGTAGAGAGTGAGGTTGATGCGGTGATCGGTGATCCGGCCCTGGGGGAAGTTATAGGTGCGAATGCGTTCGGAGCGGTCACCGCTGCCGACCAGTTGTCGCCGGGTCTGGGCCTGTTCCGCCTGCTGTTTTTCCTGTTCGGCACTGAACAGACGTGCCTGCAACAGGGACATGGCCTGGGCGCGGTTCTTGTGTTGGGAGCGCTGATCCTGGCATTCCACCACCAGACCGCTGGGCAGGTGAGTAATGCGGATGGCCGAGTCGGTTTTATTGACATGCTGGCCGCCGGCGCCAGAGGCGCGGAAGGTGTCGATTTTTAAATCTTTGGGGTTGATGTCGATGGCTTCCACTTCATCGGCTTCGGGCATGATGGCGACGGTACAGGCTGACGTGTGGATCCGGCCCTGGGATTCGGTTTCCGGTACGCGCTGGACGCGGTGGGCGCCCGATTCAAACTTGAGCCGGGAGTAGGCGCCCTGACCTTCGATGCGGGCGATAATTTCCCGGTAGCCGCCATGCTCGCCATGACTCTCACTGACAATTTCCAGTTGCCACCGGCGCAGTTCGGCATAACGGGCATACATGCGAAACAGATCACCGGCGAACAGCGCCGCTTCATCACCGCCCGTGCCCGCGCGGATTTCAAGAAAGACATTTTTATTATCATTGGGATCCGAGGGCAACATCAGGATCTGCAACTGTGTTTTGAGCTCATCACGCCGCTGGCCGGCAGCGGCCAGTTCTTCGCGGGCCATTTCCTGTAGCTCGGCATCTTCTTCATTGAGCATCTGTTCGGCATCGTGAATCGTATTCAGAGTTGACTGATATTCAAAAAAACAGTCGATGACCGGACTAATGCGGGCGTGTTCCTGCGACAGGGCGCGAAACTGATTTTGATCCTGAATCACGTCAGAATCCGAGAGCAGGGCGTTGATTTCATCCAGCCGCTCAGACAGACTTTCCAGTTTGGAATAAATAGATGCTTTCATGGGGGGAGATTAATCTTCTTCAGAGTCGAGGCCGAACAGGTTGCGTGCATTTGAAAGCAATTCATTCCGGCCTTCATAAGCGGCATGATTGAGCTGCACTGTTGGCTGGTGAATCAGTTTGTTGGTCAGACTGCGTGCCAGTTCACCCATGACTTGCTGTGGATCCTTGCCCGAGGCAAGCTGGCGTTCGGCGTGTTGCAGCGTTTCGTCGCGCAGGCGGTTAGCCTGCTGGCGGTAGGCGCGAATGGTATCTACCGCGTCGAGTGATCGCAGCCAGCCCATAAAGTAATCAACCTGGGTGTCGATAATTTTCTCGGCTTGTTTGGCCGCTTCTTCGCGGGACTGGCGGCCTTCCTCAATCACTTCCTGCAGATCATCCACCGTGTAGAGATAGACATCGTTGAGCTGGCTGACTTCCGGCTCGATATCGCGGGGGACCGCAATGTCTACCATAAAGATAGGGCGATGCTTGCGTGCTTTCAGCGTTCGTTCCACCGCGCCCTTGCCAAGGATAGGCAACTGGCTGGCGGTGGAGGAGATGATGATATCGGCGTTCACCAGACGGCCAGGAATATCCGCCAGCGCAATGGCTTCGCCATCGAACAGTTGCGCCAGTTCCTGCGCCCGTTCCACGGTACGGTTGGCAACGATGATTTTGTGCAGACCCTGTTCATGCAGATGGCGGGCCACCAGCTCGATGGTTTCACCTGCGCCAATGAGTAAGGCGGTGTGTTTGCTGATATCGGCAAAAATCTGCTTGGCCAGACTGACAGCGGCAAACGCCACGGAGACTGGGCTGGCGCCAATGGCCGTTTCGGTACGCACCTGTTTGGCCACGGCAAAGGTATGCTGGAACAGGCGGTTGAGCTGCTGACCGATGGCCCCGGCAGCGCTGG
>DRJN01000090.1 GCA_011052165.1 Gammaproteobacteria bacterium | reverse complement strand
TCCTTGAGGTTCCCCGCGTGGGCGACCGAAGGAAGTGCCTGTGGTGCACAAAAATCGTGCCCACCCTACTGGGTCTAAATTAAGTGTTCCGAATTCCTGTCCGGAAAAACCGTTTGCCCTGAGTTTGTCGAAGGGTGAATATTGGTGTTTCAGGTTTTGAGGTTCATGGTTCGACAAGCTCACCACGAACGTGACAGGTTTTGAGGTTCATGGTTCGACAAGCTCACCACGAACGTGATCTGTATAGTGAACGTGATCTGTATAGTGGACAGGAACAGCCTCGTTCCCACGCTCCTGCGTGGGAATGCATACTGGAACTTATTAATCCTGGTATGGGTTCCCACGCGGAGCATGGGAACCCGTAAATTGAAGTTCTTTGCGTTGGATTTTTAAAACAAGTGAAAAAAATATGGCAAGCATAACCGCTGATGACAATATTGAACTCTTACCTTTAAAAGAATTCACCGAACGATCCTACCTGGATTATTCCATGTACGTGATTCTGGATCGTGCTCTGCCGCATATTGGTGACGGACTCAAACCGGTGCAGCGGCGCATCATTTACGCCATGTCGGAACTGGGGTTAAAGGCAGGTTCCAAGTTTAAAAAATCAGCGCGCACCGTGGGTGATGTGCTCGGTAAATTTCACCCACACGGTGACTCGGCCTGTTATGAGGCGATGGTGCTGATGGCGCAGCCCTTTTCCTATCGTTATCCGCTGTTACAGGGACAGGGCAACTGGGGTTCGCCGGATGATCCCAAATCTTTCGCCGCCATGCGTTATACGGAGTCGCGCCTTTCCGCCTATGCTGATTTACTGCTGTCCGAACTGGGCCAGGGCACGGTGGAATGGCAGCCTAACTTTGATGGCAGCCTGAATGAGCCGGTCTTACTGCCTGCACAAGTTCCCAATGTATTGCTAAACGGTGCCACCGGCATTGCCGTGGGTATGACTACCGATATTCCGCCGCATAACCTGCGCGAAGTGGTGTCGGCCTGCATTCATCTATTACAGAATCCAAAGGCCACGGTAAAAGAGTTAACCGAATTTATTCATGGCCCCGACTATCCCACCGAGGCGGAAATCATTACCCCGAAAGCCGATCTGCTCCAGATGTACGAGAAAGGCAACGGCAGTCTGCGTATGCGGGCCTGTTATGATAAAGAGCACGACGATATTATTATAACGGCTCTGCCGCATCAGGCTTCACCGGCCAGGATACTGGAACAGATCGCGGCCCAGATGAATGCAAAGAAGTTGCCGATGGTGGCCGACATCCGCGATGAGTCGGACCATGAAAATCCGACCCGGCTGGTGATCATTCCCCGCTCTAACCGGGTCGATGCCGATGAGTTAATGACGCACTTGTTTGCGACTACCGATCTGGAACGCAGTTACCGCATCAACATGAACATGATCGGTCTCAATGGACGACCGGCGGTTAGAAATCTCGCCCGGCTGTTGAATGAATGGCTCCGATTCCGGACTGACACCGTGCGCCGGCGTTTGCAATATCGGCTGGACCGGATCACTCGTCGCCTGCATCTTCTCGATGGCCTGTTGATAGCCTATCTCAATATAGACGAAGTCATTCGCATTATTCGTGAGAATGACAAACCCCGGCCGGTATTAATGAAACGTTTCAAACTCAGCGAAGAACAGGCGGAAGCTATTCTTGAACTGAAGTTGCGGCATCTGGCCCGGCTTGAAGAAATGAATATTCGTGCCGAGCAGAAAGAACTCGGTGAAGAACGCGATGCTCTGGAAAAAATTCTGTCCTCGAACCAGCGTTTGAAAACTTTGATCCGCAAGGAGCTGGAAGCGGTGATCAAGGAACATGGTAATGATCGCCGGTCACCCATTGTTGCACGGGATGCTGCTCAGGCTATGAGTGAAACTGATTTGATCAGCGCCGATCCGATCACTATTATCATTTCAGAAAAAGGCTGGGTGCGAGCGGCCAAGGGACATGAGGTCGATCCTCTTACACTGAATTACAAGTCCGGTGATGCCTGGCTGGATAGCACGCGTGGCAAGACCAACCAGCTGGCGGTGTTTATCGACTCCACTGGCCGCACCTATTCGCTACCCGCGCATACCCTGCCATCTGCACGGGGTCAGGGTGAACCGCTGACCAGCCGCCTGACCCCGATCAGTGGTGCCATCTTCTGCGGGGTAATGAGCGGTGATCCCTCGCAATTATATTTGTTAGCGACTGATTTCGGTTATGGCTTTGTCGCCCGGCTCGAAGACATGATGACCAAAAACCGAAAAGGTAAAACCATGTTAAAGGTTGCCGCCGGCGCAAAAGTTCTGCCACCCGTGCCGGTTACCGATATGGAGACACACTGGGTTGCGGTGGTGACGAATGAAGGCCGTCTGTTGATCCATCATATCGAAGAGTTACCCCCATTGCCGAAAGGCAAGGGTGTAAAAATTATCAACATCCCTTCCAATAAAGCCAAACTGCGTGAGGAATATGTCAGCGCGATAACGGTCATTGAACAGGATGATTATCTGGTAATTCATTCCGGCAAGCGGCACAAACTGTTAAAAACGGCGGATATGGAAAAATTTGAAGGTGAGCGCGCCCAGCGTGGCCACCTGTTGCCGCAAGGCTTCCGCACCGTTGAACGCATGCATCCGGAAGAAAAACAAAAGCTTATATGAATTTTCTGGTTCCCACGCGGGAGCGTGGCAACCAGTGAACGTTGATATGAATTTTTAGTGACAGGTTGTTTAAAGACTTTATTTGTTGAATGCCATTTCTTACACTGTTGCGGTAGCGGGTTTAACAGCAGCAAGGAATGCAGGCAATGATAATAAAACAAATTCTAATTTCCACCCTGGTTTTATGTTTAGCCGCGTGCGGGGGAGGAAATTCACCCGGTACAGCGCCGGGTCCGAGTACAGGCGGCGGTAATAATAATCCGAATAATGCCAATGATGCGACTAATTTACTTGTCTCGGGGGGTATAGAAAAGTTCAAAAACAATACGGCGGTTCCAGATACCTTTATACAGATTCAGCAATCTGATCAGGATGCCAATGCCTTCCCCAGCATAGCCGCAATAACTTCCCGAAAAGCAGATCGCTTAGCTATCGACGATAAAATTCTTGTCACCAATGATGAAGATGCCAACAATCCGGATAAAGGGCAGCTTAAGGTTATTGATCTTAATGGATTCAAAGAAATAGGTCATTTTAGTAATATATATACTGTGCTGGCGCTTAATTTTGCATCTGATGGCACGCTTTATATCGATACCGTGGGCCAGGGCCTGCGTCAAATCGATTTTTCAAAGCTGGAAAAACCGGTTCAGTCAAGACGGATACTGACATGGTTCACGTCTTATGAGTCGTTTGTACAAAATAATACAGACGCGGATAATATCCTTTTTCAGGCAAGCGGGGTTAACGGCCTGGACATATGGAGCATTGAAGGCGCCAAAGACAATGAAGATGTTGAAAGTGCCCAAGGTTTTGAAGACGATGAAAAGGCCGACAAGACCACACTGCTAAGCCGGTTAACATTTAAAGATAAAAACGACCCTAAAGATGAACAGGCGGCCCCTTTTCAGGTGCGAGCGCTGGCTGTGCCCGATCAAACCGTACTCTCCGCAGCGGAAAAGAAAAAGAAAACCTTACTCATCACCGCCCGCGCCGGTGGCGTATTCGTTCTTGATGTCACTGATCCCGCCGCCCCTTTTATACGCGATCGCTATTTCCCGAAAAACACGCAAATATGGGACATCGCCGTAGCGGGATCCTATGCGTACCTGGCCGCAGGCACCCAGATACACGTACTTAACATTAGTGATCTCGATAACATCGTACCCGTCATCGGCATTGATATACCTGGATCGGTCAAAAAAGTCAGAGTGAATGACGGTTACGTTACTTTCACATTAGCGAATGCGGGCGTATTGTTGCACCGTCTTACAGATGATCCCAAAATAAAGTCAAATTATACACTCATCCCCATGCCCGCCGGTGAAATTGCAGAGGAAGCCGTATATCAATCGAATGCGGTCTATGTTGCTGCCGGAACCCGAATTTTAAAATTATCTAAATAAAAC
>DRJN01000089.1 GCA_011052165.1 Gammaproteobacteria bacterium | reverse complement strand
TTGCATAAGTATTTGCACCATAGCCCCCTCTCCCTATGGGAGAGGGTGGGGGTGAGGGGATAAAATACATGCAAATACTTATGCAACGATTAATATTACCACAGGCCTTTGTTAGCGCATTCACCAACAACAAGCAGGACTATAAGGAATCATGTCATCCGATTTATTGATTAGCGTAAGCAACCTCTCCCGCCAGTACGGCTCATTACAGGCCGTGCAGGATCTCAGTTTTGAACTCCGCCGTGGTGAAGTGCTGGGTTTCCTCGGCCCCAATGGGGCAGGCAAATCCACCACCATGCAAATCATCACCGGCAATCTCGCCCCCAGCAGCGGGCAGATTAAGATCTGCGGCATCGACCTGCTTGATAGCCCCGGACAAGCCAAGGCGCGCATCGGCTACCTGCCGGAACGACCTCCTCTGTACCGGGAACTCAGTGTGGATGAATATCTTCTTTTCTGCACCCAGATTAACCGGATACCCAAAGCCCAGCGCCAGGCTGCGCTTAAACGCGCCATGCAACGTTGCGGTCTGGAACAGGTGGGCCGGCGGCTGATCAATAATCTTTCCAAGGGCTACCAGCAACGGGTCGGCATTGCCCAGGCTATTATCCACAGCCCTGACATCGTCGTGCTCGATGAACCCACCATCGGCCTGGATCCTATTCAAATCCGCGAAATCCGCCACCTCATCCGCGAGCTGGCCCATGAGCATGCGGTGATTCTGTCCACCCATATTCTACCCGAAGTACAGATGACCTGTAGCCGGGTGCAGATCATCAATCAGGGCCGCCTGGTGTTCAGCGATGACATCGGCAGTCTCAACCGCAGCATGCGCGCCCGCAGCCTGATCCTCGGTCTGCAACAATCGCCGCCGCCGGACGAACTGGAAAACCTGCTGAAAGATATCGATGGCCTCGAATCCATAGAGACACTGGAAGATGGTCGCTGGCGCATCCAGCATGCGGAACAGCAAAGTCCGGCCAGCCGCATTGCTGAAAAGGTAGTGCAGAATCACTGGGGGCTGATTGAACTCAGTCCGGAGATCCGCAGCCTGGAACAGATCTTTATCGACATTACCGCTACCGAACAACTACTGCCTGAAAGTGATGAACACCCCGGTAAAGCAACGGAGGGACAGGCCGCATGATGATTCTTACGCTTGCCGCGCGCGAGTTGCGCAGTCTGTTTCTTTCACCGCTGGCCTGGTCCATTCTCGCCGTGGTGCAGTTTATTATCGCCTGGTTGTTTCTGTCGCAACTCAATGATTTCATTGTGCTCCAGCCACAGTTAAAAATGATGGCCAACGCTCCCGGCGCCACCGAACTGGTCATCGCACCGATCTACGGCAGCGCCGCCTTTATCATGATGATGGTGACACCACTGTTAACCATGCGCCTGATCAGCGAAGAACGCCAGAGCGGCAGTATCGCCCTGCTGATGTCGGCGCCGATCTCCATGACGGAAATTATCCTGGGCAAATTCCTTGGCGTATTCAGTTTTTTATTGCTGATGATCGCTATGGTGACGCTCATGCCCCTGTCATTGTTTATCGCCGGTCCCATTGACCTGGGCCTGCTCGCTGCCCTGTTCCTGGCGCTAAGCTTGTTGCTGGCCGCTTTCACCGCACTGGGACTATACATGTCAACGCTGACCCTGCAACCCACGGTGGCCGCCATCAGCACCTTCGGCGCGTTGTTGTTCTTATGGATTCTCGACTGGGCCGGCGATAAGGTAGGCAGTGAAAGCGCCAGCAGCCTGCTGAGTTACCTGTCTATCCTGCGCCACTTCGAGGCGCTGGGCAAAGGGCTATTCAACAGCGCTGATCTCGTTTACTACCTGTTGTTCGCCAGCCTGTTCCTGATTCTAAGCATCCGCCGTCTGGATGCAGATCGTCTACAGCATTAGCCCGGAGGCGAGATGAAAATAAATAACAAAATTCGCATCCAGCTACGCTTTCAGAACATCATCTTCCTGCTGCTGTTGGTGACTATCACCGGCCTGTTGGCCTGGCTCTCTCAACGCTACAGCTATGAAGCTGACTGGACCGCCAACCACCGCAATACCCTGTCCGAAGCCAGCAGTAAACTGCTGCAACGCATGCCGGGACCCATCCACATTACGGCCTTCGCCCGCGACAGCAAACTACTCCCCGCGCGCCGCAAAATTCGCGAGCTAATTGCGCGTTATCAGCGCCAGAAGCCCGACATCAAGCTGCACTTCATCGATCCGAATACCGATCCGGATCGGGTGCGCAGTGAAGGTATTAGTGTCAATGGTGAACTCATTGTCGAATACCATAAACGTCGCGAACACATAAAGAATCTGAGTGAGGAGACACTCACTAACACCCTGCAACGACTGCTGCGCAGCGGCGAACAAAAAATCGTCTTCATCACGGGCCATGGCGAACGCAAACCCCATGGCCGGGCCAATCAGGACTATAACCTGTTCATAAAAGGGCTGGCGAGCAAGGGTATCAAAGCCAGCAGCCTGAGCCTGAACGACACGCCGAAAATTCCAGCAGATACCTCGGTGCTGGTCATCGCCAGCCCCCAGGTCAATTACCTGCCCGGCGAAGTGAAAATTCTTCTGAACTATCTCAAGAAGGGTGGCAACCTGCTTTGGCTGCATGATCCCGGCTCGGTGCACGGTCTTGGCGCCCTGGCTAAATCACTGGGCATCAGCTTTGTACCCGGCACCATTGTCGATCCCACCACCCAGTTGCTGGGCATTAACGATCCCTCCTTTGCCTTAGTCACCCACTACGGCCATCACCCCGTGGTTCGGGACTTTACCTATATGACGATCTACCCCCGTGCCGCCGGACTGGAAGATTTTGAAAAAAACAACTGGAAAGCGACGGCCCTGTTGCAAACCGTCGCCCGCAGCTGGTCAGAAACTTCAAAACTGCAAGGCAGCATCGCCTTCGACAAGGGCAGCGATACCCCCGGCCCCTTAACCATCGCCTTTGCTCTGACCCGCCCGCGCCCGTCAGCCAAAAAGGAGGCCAAGGACAGTAAAAAAATAGCGTCCGGAGCGGGGAATCAGCGGGTCATCGTTCTCGGTGACGGTGACTTTATTTCCAATACCTACCTGGGGAATCAGGGCAATCAGGATCTCGGTTACAACATTATCAACTGGCTGAGCCACGACGACAATTTTATTTCTATCCCCTCCAGTACCGCCCCTGATACTGAGCTGGTGCTGGAAAAACGGACCTGGGGCCTGCTTGGCATGGTGTTTCTAATCGTGTTGCCAGTAATGTTGCTGGTAACCGGGATAGTGATCTGGCTAAGACGGCGGAAGCGGTGAGATTATTGTCTCTCATACTTAACCAAGATTATTATCCTAACCCTGTTGGGCTTCGTCATAAAGATTATGGCTCAGCCCAACCTGCACCCGCAGTTGAGATCCGGCGTAACCGTTGAGATCTAATTCTGATAAAAACACACCGAAACAAAATTTAACGAATAAAAAATGATTTCACGAACTCTGGTTAATCTTTCCCTCCTGGTTATCGTCCTTATTCTGGTCGCGGTGGTCATATTCGAACCGGGCAAAACACCCAAACCGAAACCTGAATTACTGACCAGTATGAAAAGCAGTGAAGTCAAACAGATCAAAATTATTCGTCGGCATAAGGGGACGATTGAACTAAAAAAACAATCCGCTCACTGGCGGATGCTGAAACCCTTCAATCTGCCCGCTAATAACTACAAGGTAGAATCCGTTCTAAACCTGCTGCAAACCGAAAGCGTCGCCCGTTATGATCTAGCCGATCTGGATCCCGCCCGTTTTGATCTGGTGACGCCTGCCGTTAGCATCCTCTTCAATAACGTCCTGAAAATTGATTTCGGCAATATTGCCCCTCTGGAAAAACAACGTTATGTGCGTATCGGCAAGCAGTTGCATCTCATTCCTGACTACTACTATTATCAACTGATCGGTAGTGCGACCGATTACCTCGATCATGCCCTCATCCCCGAGGGCAAAAAAATTGTTCGTCTTGAACTCCCTAATCTGACCCTGGCGCTTAAAAAAGGCAAATGGACTCTCAGCCCCGAAAACAAGGGTTATTCCGCCGATGCCTATACTGATCTTCTCAAGCAATGGGAACACGCCAATGCACTTGAATTGCGTCCCCTAAAAGACAAAAAAAATACTGCGCATAAACAGATACATATTTTTCTGCAAGGCAACGATAAGCCGATAAACTATACGCTAGTGCACACCAAGGACAAATTTATTCTTATACGCGCCGACAAAAACATCGAATACGTCATGCCCAAAAACAAGGCCACGGTTCTGCTTAAGCTACAAAAGAGCGCGCCGGATACCACAACCACACAGGAAAAAATCCCGCCAGGCAAATAAACAACCCCGCCGCAAGCGGACGGGGTATTAAACTGTACCCTGCTGGTTACACATGCCAGCGATTGGCCATATTCCACGTTCCATCGCTTTGTCAAGCAGGGAGTATATCCGTTAGATTGGGGTGGTGTTAAACATACAGATGATGCAGATGGCTTTGGTGAATAGTTAAATTACTCGTTATCCGCGTGGGCACGGAGAACGTGCCCACCCTACGGGGCT
>DRJN01000088.1 GCA_011052165.1 Gammaproteobacteria bacterium | reverse complement strand
GCCTCAGCACCTGAGTGTCCCGATTGTGGCGCGGATATGGAACGCCGGATTCTGTTTGCACCTGCGGTGCATGGCAGCATGGCTCGTGGCCGGGAGCAGGCGATGCGATCACTCCCTGAGTCCCCTCATGGTAAGGGGTGTCCCTGCTGTTCAAAATAGGGATGATGAACTTCCCGATCGGAATAACCACTTCTCTCTTTCAAACAGTCACGGTTTTATAAATGATTGAATAAAATGTACTTCTTTGTTTGGTACACGATTTGCAACCAGGCAATCAAACCGCAATGCGGGAGAAAATCTATGAGAACACGACTATTGGCAACAGCATCATTAATAACAGGTCTCGGCAGCTTACTATGCAGTCCTGCCGCCATGGCGGATGCGGGCAACTGGCTGGTTCGTTTACGCGCCCTGCAGGTAAGCCCCAATGATGACAGCGGTTCCGTATCCAGTATTCCGGGTTCAGGTGTTGGCGTTGGTAGCGACACCACGCCCGAGCTTGACTTTACTTACTTCATTACCCGAAACCTGGGAGTGGAAGCCATCCTGGGCAGCAGCCAGAACAACATCAATGGCAAAGGCAGCATAGTCGGGTTGAATAAAATCGCCGAGGTACGAACCTTACCGCCGACGGTAACCCTGCAATACCACTTCCAGCCCGATGCCAGCATACGGCCTTACGCCGGACTCGGTATCAACTACACCCGATTTTACGATGAGAAAGCGAGCAGCAGCCTGGAAGGTGCATTAGGGCCAACCGACGTTGAGCTATCCAGCTCCTGGGGCTTAAGCGGCCAGCTTGGCGTTGATATTGCGGTTAACCGGAACTGGTTCGTTAATTTCGATCTTAAATATATCCAGATGAATACCACCGCAACACTCAATTCGAGCGGTACTGTACGCAAAGTAAATGTAGACATCAATCCCTGGTTTATCGGTGCCGGGGTGGGACGACGTTTTTGACCGGCGCATAACACTATATCGAAAAGTATTTGACAGCGCCTGAAGTTACGCACGCTGCAGGGGAAAATCATTATGGCAACAAAGTTCAATATTATCTGTATTTCGGGTCTCCGAGAAAATTTACAAATGGCGGCCATGTTCGCCGCAACAGCCGCTGTCAGCGGTAGTGCTGTATCCGTGTTCCTGTCGATGAATGCGCTACGGTATTTCGTTAAAGACAACCATCTTTCTGCACCCTCAGAGGGCGAGATCGGCCAACTGATGGAGATAAAAAACGTTCCATCTTTTCAGGATCTGTTCCGCCAGGCAGCGGAGCTGGGTGATGCGAAACTTTATCCATGTTCAATGGCAATGGAAGTGCTTGGGATTCCAGACGATCAGCTGTATGACCATATCGAAAAACCGCTGGGTCTCACTAAATATCTG
This sequence comes from Gammaproteobacteria bacterium, assembly GCA_011052165.1. GTDB lineage: Bacteria > Pseudomonadota > Gammaproteobacteria > UBA6429 > Thiohalophilaceae > JAADGZ01. Next base: position 2,655 of record DRJN01000088.1, on the reverse strand, counting down.
TCTGATTTCCATGATGGCCATGTTATGACGTTTTAGGTCAACCAGGGCTGATGCTGAATTTACTATAACGAGGTACAGATGAGTAATATAAAACGTGTTGACGCACGAAATTCATTTTGTCCGGGTCCATTAATGGAACTGATAGCGGCTATGAAACTGGCCGAGGTCGGTGATGAACTGGAGGTACTGTCGACTGACAAGGGTTCTGCCAACGACATCCCGGAATGGATCAGCAAAGTCGGCCATGAAATTGTGGAGTGCCGAGAAGAAGACGGCGTGTATTACATACACGTCCGAAAGACAAAGTAAGCGGTTATTTTTAAACGACTGGAGGAGATGACATGAAGAAAATAGTTATTGTCGGAGGCGGCACTGGTGGAACCATACTGGCGAATAACCTTGCACGCCGTCTTTCCGAAGAACTGAGGACCGGCGAAGTACGTCTTACCGTGCTCTCTGCATCGGACAAACACATGTATCAACCGGGCCTCCTGTATGTGGCTTTTGGCCGCATGTCTTCACAGGAACTCTATCAGGATCAGGCCTCGCTTCTCGAACCGGGTATCGTGTTTCACGTCGACCCGGTTAAAATATTCGATCTGGATAACAACCGGGTCGAAACCGAAAGCGGCGTCAACCATGATTATGATTATCTGGTAATTTGCACCGGCTCACGGCCCAATCCGGAAAGCATACCGGGGTTGGCAGAGTACGCAAACCATGTCTACACCGTAGAGGCGGCAGAAAAAACCCTGGCGGCACTTCAACAATTTGAGGGTGGACGTATCGCAATCGTTACCGGGGTGCCCCACAAATGTCCGATGGTTCCACTTGAACTTACCTTCATGATGCATGACTACTTTAAAGATCGCGGTATTCTGGAGAAGGTGGAATTCTTTTACACCTACCCGATCGGACGTTTGCACTCATTGGAAAATGTCGCTAAATGGGCCCAGGGTGAATTCGATCGCCTGGGCATCCGCTATGAAACGCTGTTCAATGTCAAAGAGGTTGACGGCAAGAAGAAACAGGTGCATAGCGAAGAAGACAGTGTTCTCGACTATGATCTACTGATCACTGTGCCGCCTCATAACGGTATGCCGGTCATACTGGAAAATGCTCTTGGCGGCGGGGGCTGGATACCAACTAACCCTAATACACTGAAAATGGAAAACCGAGAGAATGTATTTGTTCTCGGTGACACCACCAACATCCCCATCAGTAAGGCAGGCTCGACGGCACACTATGAGGCAGAATCACTCGGCGAAAACCTCGCCGCACTGGTCAGACTGGGAACCATGGTAAGAACCTATGACGGCAAAGTCTTTTGTTTTATCGAAGCCGGTAAAGACCGTGCGACTTATGCTTCCTTTGATTATCAGCATCCGCCACAACCACAGCCGCCGACACAGATGATTCACTGGTTCAAACTGGCGTATAACAAGCTTTACTGGAACTCAGTGCGCGGCCTTCTATAACAAACTGTAAGCGGAGACGAACCATGAGTATCAAGTCTAATCAAGAGACCCACAATGCGGATGATAGAACAAGCAGTGAACTGCATCAGGTATTAACCGGTATGCAGGATGCACTTACGGACGAAATGGTCAGCCGGCTGGTGCAAACCCTATCCAGTGGTGCCGGCTTGCTGGATCAACTTGGACGTAGCGGCGCAGACAAAGCCATGCCATTGCTCGCTGAAATGATTGAAAATGGCGACCTGGCACGGGTAGCCCAGCTTGCACGCCTGCTTGGTGCGGCTCAGGATTCGGTAACGGATGAAATGATCGTGCGCCTAACCGATCTCATCAGTGGGGCGATGACCTTGCTCGATCATCTCAACCGTAGCGGACTGGATCGGCTTGTGGTCGCACTTCCCCGCATGGTCGAGATGTTTGAGCGCCTGGAACAAGAGCATGTAGTGGATGATCTGATGCACAGCCTGGATAAGGTAACGGCGACTTCCACGACGCCAGCACGTGGCGGACTGAAAGGCTTGTGGTCAATCGCCCGCGCAGCCGATACCCAGGAAGCATTAAGTTTTCTGTTACTTCTCAGCAAACAATTTCGCACTTTCCGCGCGGTGCGACAGGCCACCCGGAACAGCCCATAATTTTATCAGCCCCGGCCCGAATCGGTAGACGAAGTTTCAAGTTTCTTCCGGTAAGCCGACGGGTCAATGCCGTGAGATTTTAGTTTCTGGTGCACTGCGCGCGGAGTAATGCCCATGGAACGTGCAACTTGACTGACATTTCCGGAAAACCGATTAAGGCCGGCATGAATAATTTTTTTCTCCAGCTCCATGGTGGCATTTTTCTTTAATGTACGCAGGTCGAGATTGGTGGCCTCTTCGGAAATAACGGATTTCTGTGCGTCGCTACGGGCAATATCGAGTTCGTCGATAACATGACCCTGCGCGAACAGGAACGCACGTTCAAGAATGTTTTCCAACTCGCGGACGTTACCGGGCCATGGATAGGCCATGGCCCTGAGCCAGGCAGGTTCGCTCAGCACTTTGGATTTGCATTGATACTTCTCCGCCAGTTTGCGAAGAAAATGCACAACCAGGGCCGAAAGATCTTCGAGACGATCACGCAAGGGCGGAATATGAATGGGAATAACACTCAAACGGTAAAATAGATCCTGACGGAAATC
>DRJN01000087.1 GCA_011052165.1 Gammaproteobacteria bacterium | reverse complement strand
CACCTGTCCAGCGAGCTGGGCTTCTCCAGAGCGCACCGCAACCTGAATATCAACCGCATCGGCTTCGTAGCCAGCGAAATCACCAAGAATGCCGGCGTGGCCATCTGCGCACCGATTGCACCCTACACGGTCATGCGCCGCTCGGTGCGGGAAATGATCGAACCGCACGGCGCCTTCATCGAAATCCATGTGGCGACGTCGCTGGAAGCGTGTGAAGCCCGTGACCGCAAAGGGTTGTACGCCAAGGCTCGCCGCGGCGAAATTCCCGAGTTCACCGGTATCAGTGATCCCTACGAGATCCCCAAACACCCGGAGCTGCGTGTGGATACTGAAGGACTGACGCCTATGGAGGCGGCGCAGGACATTTATCTCTACCTGTTGCGGGAGGGTTACCTGGATACGCAGGGCACTCTGTCTGACGATTAACATTGCGGTTCTTTTAATCAAGAATAATCCCAGGTGTGGCTGGCGTTATCCTACTGATGCAGCAAGGATTATGCTCACTTCGGGCCGGGTACAGACGTACACTTTCGAAGAAGGTGTCAAGTACACGATTGGGTGATACATTAATCATTAAGGTGTAGTGGCAACGTGCTAAAGGCGCGAAGGACCGCGAGAATGGTTACAATGCCTGTCTGGAAACAGGCAAGCACTAAAATAATTAGAAAACATAATTTGGGAATTAATTTCTGATGCCAACATACATATTCGGTATTTCCGCCTGCTACCACGATAGCAGGCGGCCTTGAACGTGGCTGTTGATATCTGCTTGCTGTCCCTATATGGATTACTCAGTCTGTGTGAAGATCTGACAGGCAAAGTAGTAGCTAAGCTGGAATGTCATCGGATAGAAAGGGGTATGTGAGTTGAGTACTACAAGAAAGCCGATTTCAAAATTCGTTGCTTCAATGGTGTCTCTCCTTATAGGAACTATTGTCGCACTGTTAATTGCGGAAGGTATTGTTCGTCTTTTTTTTCCAGAGTCGATATTGCCACGCTTTGTGATAGATGGGGGTTATGGCGTTCGTGCCAATCAGCCAAATATCGTAACGCGCCATTACGTGCCGGGCGACTACGATGTAACGATATCTACAAACAGCGCGGGAATGCGAGGTGTTCGCGAGTATTCCATTGAGAAGCCTGCCGGCGTTCATCGTATAGCAGTCATTGGGGACTCGTTTATATTTGGATTTGGTGCGAATGATAATGAGGTAATCAGCGCTGTTCTTGAAAAAGCATTAAATAAAAATGCTAGTCGCAATGGTCTGCGCTATGAGGTTATTAACCTCAGCGTTTCTGGCTTTGGACAGGCAGAGCAACTCATTACCTATCGGGAACTTATTCGAAACTACGATCTGGATTATGTGATTCTGTTCTACTTTTCCAATGATATTGGCAATAATGCTGTATCCGGACTATTTACAGTTGATAGTAATACCGAAATACAACGAACAGATGCCAGTTATTTGCCAGGGGTAAAAGCTCGGGAATTCCTCTATGGAGTACCTGCAATACGCTGGTTGTTTACACATTCCCAGGCGTGGAACCTCGTTCGAAATCGATTGTCTGCATTGGTTCAGAAATCCTTGCTAAAAAAGCAAGGTTTAAAGAACTTTAGTGATACACAACCAAAAGCTGTCGAGTTGACTCGTGCGTTGCTTAGGCAATTCATTAAAGATATCAGTAGTGATGGTGCCCGAAGCGCTGTGTTTATAATCCCTGGCAAGAACCAGGAGTCGAATTTTCCTCTGACTCCTGAGGAGGTAATCATGGCAGGGGCGAGCTTGATTGATGGAAGATATTTTCTGGGGCCGAATGATTATTACGTGATTGACTCTCACTGGAGGGCATCAGGGCATCGAAAGGCGGCCTCGGCGGTACTTGATGCAATTGCCGATAGTCGGTGACATCTTTTAATCGTGAAACCGGCGTATTATATGCGACCGGATAGACCCTTCCATGTTTCTGAACACTACACCGATTTTGCTATTAGATGGTGCTGTGTATTCTTTAAGGATCGGGCAGGGTGAAAATTTATAGTAAAAAAGTATCAGTACTAGAAGGGTTGATTAAGCCATGCAAGTATTAAATACAAAAATATGTGTAATCGGTCTTGGATATATTGGATTGCCCACCGCTTCCTTGCTTGGGACAAAAGGATTCGACGTATTTGGAGTAGATACGTCTCGAGAAGTTGTCGATACCATAAACAAAGGGCAGATCCACATTGTTGAGCCGGATCTTGATATTCTCGTTAAATCCGCTGTACAGGCCGGCAAGTTGACTGCCGGCCTGGAACCGACAGAAGCCGACGTTTTCATAATTGCTGTTCCCACTCCATTTAAGGATGGCAATCAGCCGGATTTATCCTTTGTTGAAGATGCAACGCGGATGATTGCTCCCCACGTAAAGGCGGGGGATCTGGTAATCCTCGAGTCAACAAGTCCTGTAGGTACAACGGATGGTATAATTGCAAAATTATTGGAGGGGGCAGGTCACAATATTAAAGAGGATATTTTCATTGCTCATTGTCCGGAAAGAGTGCTGCCTGGTCGAATCCTGATCGAGTTAGTCGAGAACGATCGTATAGTCGGAGGTATCAACGACGCGTCAACGAGCAAGGCGGTAGAGTTTTATAAAACTTTCGTTCGTGGAGACGTACTAACAACCGATTCGCGGACTGCAGAGATGGCGAAATTGACTGAGAACTCCTTTCGTGACGTTAATATTGCTTTTGCCAACGAACTATCAATGATATGTGACGAGGAAGGAATAAACGTCTGGGAACTGATATCGCTTGCTAATCGTCATCCCCGTGTCAACATTTTGCAGCCTGGCCCTGGTGTTGGTGGGCACTGCATTGCCGTTGATCCCTGGTTCATCGTTTCACGGACACCTGAACTGGCACGCCTGATTAAAACAGCGCGCGAAGTAAACGACCACAAGCCGAATTGGGTGATTAAAAAGGTCAGAGCCAACGCCGACAAATTCAAGCGGCCGGTTATCGGCTGTCTGGGTCTCTCGTTCAAGGCTGATGTGGACGACCTTCGAGAGTCTCCTGCCGTGGAAATAGTTAAAAAGCTCATGAAAGAGAATATCGGAGAGATATTGGTGTCAGAGCCAAACCTGACAGAGCATGCTGAGTTTAATCTCATGCCTTTTGAGGAGGTTATTGCGAAATCCGATATCGTACTTATGCTAGTTGACCACAAAGTGTTTCGCTCTCTGAAAACGTCTGAGTTTAAAGAGAAGGTTCTGATCGACACGCGTGGAATCATCGTATGACATTGCGCGTACTTAGTGTTTTCGGCACTCGACCAGAAGCCATAAAAATGGCGCCGGTCGTGCTAGGTCTCGCTAAACACGACGCTATCGAATCAAAGGTTTGCGTAACCGCACAGCATCGCCAGATGCTGGATCAAGTGCTGGATCTGTTTATGATAACTCCGGATTATGACCTGGATTTGATGACTGAAGGCCAGGATCTTTTCGACATTACGGCAAAATCACTGCTTGGTTTGCGGGACACGCTT
>DRJN01000086.1 GCA_011052165.1 Gammaproteobacteria bacterium | reverse complement strand
GGCTGTTGGCTGAGCAGGTTACCGAAACGGTAAAACAGGATCCGAAGGCATTGATATCTTCCAGCACGTCGATTGCCGCCATGCCCTGGCTCGGGGATTTTATAAAAGACGGCGAAGGCATGCTGCAATTGATTGAGATTGATGGATTACTGCCCAAGACGCTGCAAACCAGTCTGTTCAGCGCGACGCCATAAACGGTATCTGTCATGCAGAATAAAATCATGCAAGGTGAAGCCGTGCAGGGCAAACAGTCAGTCGTCATGATCAACAGTCAGGTGCTGGGCAGAATTGAAAGCATTCTCAAGGAAACGACGGGCTTACACTCGGCATCCATCGGTTCCTTTACTATCGCCAGCGCGGTCCAGCGCCGGATGTCCGCCTGTGGTCAGGACAACACGGATACCGGCGCCTATGCCTATCTCGCGCAGCTTCTTGTATCACAGGGAGAACTCAATGCCCTGATTGAGGAAGTCGTGATTCCTGAAACGTGGTTTTTCAGAAACTGGAATGTCTTTGATGCCCTGCGGCATTTTGTCAGCAAGAAGCGGGTGCCTGATCAGTCACAGGAGGTGCTTCGCGTATTGAGCCTGCCCTGCTCGACGGGCGAGGAGCCCTATTCCATTGCCATGACGCTGATGGATGCGGATCTGCCGCTGGATCGATTCCGTATTGATGCGATGGACATCAGCACGCAGGCCCTCGCCAGGGCCAGGTGCGCGGTTTATGGCAGCAACGCCTTTCGCGGTGATGATCTGGCTTTTCGTGATCGTTTTTTTCGCCATACCGATGCCGGTTATGCGCTTGATGAAACGATCCGGCAAAGCGTCAATTTTATCCAGGCCAATATTCTGGATACGGCATTTATGCCGGGGCAGGGACTGTACGATATGGTGTTCTGCCGCAACGTCATGATCTATTTTGACAGCCTTACCCAGACGCGGGTGGTTGAGGTGCTGAGCCGCCTGTTAAAACCCACCGGCACGCTGTTTGTCGGCCATGCGGAATCGGGCATAATCCTGAGTCACGGCTATGTCTCAGAGCATATACCCGGAGCCTTCGCTTTTCGCAAGACCGGATCGGGGCAGCGTTCCAGGCCTGAGGTTCAAGCTCCTGTTGGGTGTCAGAAAAAAATCACGCCGGTGTTCGTTCCCCCGCCTTGCCTGTTTCCCAAAGTCCCCCAGCCGGTTGCTGAAGTGCTGTTGCCGACTGACAGCCTGGAACAGGCTTTTTGTCTGGCGAACGAAGGCAGTCTGGCTGAAGCCGCCGATCTGTGTGAAACCTGGTTAGAGCACCATGAGCCTTGTGTGAGAGCCTATTACCTGCTGGGCCTGATCCGCGAGGCGGCCGGGATCGGGCAGCAGGCGGAAGAATATTTGCGCAAGGCGCTTTATCTTCAACCCGATCACCAGGAAGCATTAGTGCATCTTGCCCTGCTGGTAGAGCAAAAGGGCGACACAGCAGCGGCGGCAGTCCTGCGTCAGCGTGCGCGGCGCGCGGCTGAGCAGCATGCCCTTGCTCGACACCATTCCCACACAGGCACATAGGTCGCGCGGATGGATATCGAAGATTGCTGGAACCGGATCGGGGTATGGGCCAGGGTTGGCGAACGCTGCCCCGAACTGGAACGGGTCATTCACTGCTATAACTGTGACGTTTATTCCCGTGCCAGCCGCAGTATCCTGGAACAGGATTTTCCCGCTGAGTATCAGCAGGAATGGACCGAGGTTTATGCGCGTGAAGAACGGGTGCGGCAACCCGGCGGATATAGCTCAGTGGTAATTTTCAGGCTGGGAGAGGAATGGTTCGCTCTCGCCTCGAGATTGATCGGCGAGGTGGCAAGAATGAAACCCATTCACCGTTTGCCGCACGTTGACAGCAGCATCGTAAAAGGTCTGGTGAATATTCGCGGCGAGCTGAAGATCTGCGTTTCCCTGGGCGAGGTCCTGGGGTTGGAAAAGGTCTCGCTGACCCGAGTCGGAGAGCATGTTGTGTTTGATCGCATCATTATTGCGCACCACGATGACGGGCAGTTTGTATTCCCGGTCAGCGAGGTGCATGGCATCCATCATTATCAGGACGAGAATCTGGGGGGAGTTCCTGTGACGGTATCCAAAGCTACGGCCACCTATACCCTGGGCGTATTGAACTGGGAGGACCGGTGTGTCGCCTGCCTGGATCACGAGTTATTATTTTATTCCCTGAACAAGAAGTTACAGTGACAGATAAAACCGGCAATAATTTGGGCGATTTCTCCATGCTGGAGCTGTTCCGTATGGAAGTGGACAGTCAGGTGGAGATTCTCAGTAACAGCCTGCTGGAACTGGAGCAGGATCCGGAGCAACCGGCGCGTCTGGAAGCGCTGATGCGTGCGGCGCATTCGATCAAGGGAGCGGCGCGCATGGTCGATGTGGATGCCGCAGTGCGTGTGGCCCATGTGATGGAGGACTGTTTTGTCGCCGCCCAGCAGGGCGAGATCAGAATGGATGGAGACCGCGTCGATGTTCTGCTCAAAAGCGTGGATATGCTGGTTCTGATCGCAGCAGAAGGAGAAGCCGCCGCCCCGCCGGAGGAGGTGACGGTGCTGGTCAATCAGCTCTCAGCCATTCTTGGCGAAGAGGCACCGGAGGAAACGGCAAACGCCGGATCAACATTGGAATCTGACTCAACGGCACCTGCGCAGGAAAGCACACCGGCACCTGAAACAACACCCGCGCCAGCAGCCGAAAATCAAACCAGCCCATCGTTTGCCGTCCCGGTTGCGAAGGTGAAATCCATGCCACAGGCAGGCGCGACGGATGCGGTGCGGGATAGCGCTATTCGCGTATCGGCGGAAAACCTGAACCGGTTGATGGGACTGGCGGGCGAGGTGCAGGTAGTGTCGCAGGGGCTGCGGCCTTTCAGTCTTTCTCTCTTGCATCTCAAGCACCACCAGGCTGAACTCATTGCCACTTTGGATGAACTGGCCAATGTCATGGGGGACGATGAGCACGTTCGCGGCCTGTTGACGGACCTCCAGCACAAGGCCGCCACCTGCCGCGAGCTGCTGAGCGAGCAGATCACTGAACTGGATGATTACGAGTGCCGCAGCCAGGGGTTGGCGAAGCGCCTCAATAGTGAGGTCATCAGCAGCCGCATGCGGCCATTCATGGATGGGGTGCAGGGTTTCCAGCGCATGGTGCGCGACGTAGCGCGTTCTCTGGGCAAGAACGTTAACTTTATTATTCGTGGCCAGACGACGCCGGTGGATCGCGAGATCCTGGCGAAAATCGAGGCGCCACTCAACCATTTGCTGCGCAATGCGATCGATCATGGTATTGAGGATCCAGTCTTTCGGCAGCAGGCGGGTAAGCCGGAACAGGCGACACTCTGCCTCGAAGCACAACACAGCTCGGGCATGCTATCCATTAGCGTCGAGGACGATGGCCGGGGCATCGATCTGGAAAGTTTGCGTGGGAAAATTGTCAAGAAAAAAATGGTCAGTGAAAGAATGGCGGCTGACATGATGGAAAGTGAGTTGATGGAATTCCTGTTTCTACCCGGGTTTTCCACCCGTGATGATGTGACGGAAATTTCAGGCCGCGGGGTGGGGCTGGACGTGGTGCATAGTGTGGTGCAGGAAATGCGCGGTGTGGTGCGGGCTACGTCGGAGCCGGGCAAAGGCATGCGTTTTCATTTGCAGTTGCCGCTTACTCTGTCGGTGATCCGGGCTCTGTTGGTCGAGATCGCCGGTGAACCCTATGCGTTTCCCCTGGCGCGGATTGAACACACCCTGAAGCTGCCTCGTAAAAAAATCGAGTTGCTGGAGGGACGCCAGTATTTCACCCATGGCAGCCAGCACGTTGGACTGGTTTCTGCGCACCAGATCCTGGAGTTGGACGTGCCAGTATTGGAAGAGGAGGAGGCTGCTGTAGTGATGCTGGGCGAACGGCTGAACTGTTATGGGGTGGTGGTCGATCGTTTTCTGGGTGAACGCAACCTGGTAGTGCAGCCACTGGATCCCCGGCTGGGCAAGATCAGGGATATTAGCGCCGGGGCCATTCTGGATGATGGGAGCCTGTGTCTGATCCTGGATGTGGATGATCTGTTGCGCTCCATCGACATCGTCGTTTCCGGTGGACGGCTGGATAAAATCAGCCGTTCGGTTCAGGCCGACGACGCGGCCAAACCCGGCAAACGTGTCCTGGTGGTGGATGACTCCATCACGGTGCGTGAGGTCGAACGCGGGATGCTGGAAGCCAGAGGCTACTCGGTTGAGGTGGCGGTGGACGGAATGGATGGCTGGAATGCCGTGCGCACGGGCAAATACGATCTGGTGATCAGCGATATCGACATGCCGCGCATGAACGGTTTTGAATTTGTTGAACGGATGAAAAAAGATCCGGGCCTGAAAGCGACGCCAGTGATGATCGTCTCCTACAAAGATCGGGAAGAAGATCGAATTCGTGGCCTGAGGGCGGGTGCTGACTACTACCTGACCAAGGGCAGTTTCCATGATGAGACCCTGCTGGATGCCGTGCGGGATCTTATCGGTGAGGTCTGAATATGGCTATAAACAATGAATAACAATGGACGCTCCGGATGAGAATAGCGATTGTCAATGACACGAAAATGGCGGTGGAAAGTCTGCGCCGGGTGGTTACGTCGATCCCTGAATACCGGTTGACCTGGGTCGCCTATGATGGGGCGGAGGCGGTAAAGCAATGTGCCCAGGTGTGTCCCGATGTTATTTTGATGGATCTGATCATGCCGGTGATGGATGGTGTGGAAGCGACCCGGCAGATTATGGCGGCATCGCCCTGCGCCATCCTGGTGGTGACGTCCACGGTTACCGGCAATGCCGGCAAGGTATTCGAGGCCATGGGCGCCGGCGCCCTGGATGCCGTCAATACGCCTGTACTGGGCGCATCGGGCGGGGGGGAGGGACGCGAGGCACTGCTCCTGAAACTCAGGACCATCGGTCGCCTCATTGCCGGTCATAAAGCACCCATACCCCTGCCCCCGCCCGTTGCGCATGCTCCGAAATCAGCGGCAATGCCGCCACTGTTGGCGATGGGCGCCTCCACGGGTGGACCGGCGGCGCTGGCCGCCATCCTCTGCCGTTTTCCGCAGGACTTTTCCGCCGCGGTGGTCATTGTGCAGCATGTGGATGAGCAGTTTACCGACAGCTTTGCCGAGTGGTTGAACCTCCAGACCAGTCTACCGGTACGGCGGGCACGCCGGGGTGATTTCCCGCAAAGCGGGCAGGTACTGATCGCCGGTGGTCAGGATCATCTTGTTCTTAGGGAATCCGGTTGCCTGGACTATGCGTCGGATCCACAGGATTATCCTTACCGGCCTTCGGTGACCGTATTTTTTGAAAGCGTGGCCCTGCGTTGGTCTGCTGACGTCACCGGCGTATTGCTCACCGGGATGGGCCGGGATGGGGCGCAGGGATTGCTGGCCCTGCGCAGACGTGGTTTTCATACTATCGCACAGGATGAGGCCAGTTGTTCAGTCTATGGCATGCCCAGGGCGGCGGCGCGGCTGGATGCGGCCGTGGAAATTCTATCGCTGGAGCAGATCGCACAGGTGCTGGTTCAACGTTTTCCGGCTGTCACAGAACGCCAGCTGGACATGGGGGGCGGTGTATGAGCCGGGCGGAGACATCCACAGAGTCCCTCCTGTTTGAGGAACGGGCAAGCCGGATCGTGGTGTTGCTGGTAGATGATCAGGCCATGGTTGCCGAAGGCATACGCCGCATGCTGGTAGATGAGGATATGGACTTCCATTATTGCAGCGATCCCAAGGCTGCCATCCAGACGGCAGCGGATATCGGCGCGACCACCATTCTCCAGGATCTGGTGATGCCGGGCGTTGATGGCATGACCCTGGTGCGTTTTTACCGTAATCATCCGGCGACCCGGAATATTCCGGTCATCGTGCTGTCAACCCGGGAGGATCCCAAAATAAAAAGCGATGCCTTCAACAATGGCGCGACAGACTACCTGGTCAAGCTTCCGGACAAGGTAGAGCTGATTGCCCGTATTCAGGCCCATTCCCGCAGTTTTATGGCTCAGATGGAACGCGATGCTGCGTTTGCGGAACTGCACAATATGCAGAAGCAGTTGGAAGAGGCCAACGCGCAGTTGCAGTTACAGAACGAGGAACTGGATCGCCTGTCTTCCCAGGACGGTCTCACCGGGATTGCCAACCGCCGCCATTTCGATCAGGTGCTTGAAGCCGAATGGCGGCGCGCCGACCGGGAACAGACGATGTTGTCACTGATCATGACGGATATCGATTTTTTCAAGCTCTTCAATGATAACTATGGACACCAGGGCGGAGACGACTGCCTCAAACAGGTATCAGCGGCGCTGCAAAAAACCATTTGCCGTCCCGGCGATCTGGTGGCCCGTTATGGCGGCGAGGAATTTGTGCTGATCCTACCCAATACCCCGGTGGAAAGCGCCATGATCATTGCGGAGAAACTCTGCGCCAGCGTCAGGGAACTGAAAATAAAACATGAGCTGTCCAAGGTCAGCGATGTCGTCACGTTCAGCATGGGCGTGGCGACCATGATCCCCGCCCCGGGAATGGTCTCGGGATTGCTGATCAGCGCCGCCGACCAGGCTCTGTATGAGGCGAAGGAGGAAGGCCGTAACCGGGTCTGCCGGGCGCCCGCACCCCGTTGAGCCAAATGGATAAGTGCAAAAGACTCTAGTGTAGTGTCCTGAATAGTATGTCTTAATAGGCATACTATTCAGGACACTGCACTAGTTTGGCCCGCTCGTAGAATATACGGTATGATCCGGGTTCTTATCGTTTCCCCCCTGAATTCTGTTTTGACTGTGCCGGGTATTTTATGAACCTGAATTTTCTGGATTTTGAACAACCTATCGCGGAGCTGGAAGCGAAAATTGAAGAACTGCGTTATGTGGGTTCTGACAACGAGATTAATATCAGCGAGGAAATCAGCCGTCTGCAGAGCAAGAGCCGCGAACTGACGGAATCTATTTTTTCCAGTCTGCAATCCGCACAGATTGCGCAGTTGGCCCGGCATCCCCAGCGTCCCTATTTTCTGGACTACGTTGAACGTATTTTCACTGATTTTGATGAGCTGCACGGCGATCGCGCCTTTGCCGATGATGCCGCGATCGCGGCCGGGCTGGCACGCCTGGAGGGCAAACCGGTGCTGGTTATGGGGCAGCAGAAAGGTCGGGATACCCGGGAAAAAATTCGCCGCAACTTCGGCATGCCGCGCCCGGAAGGTTACCGCAAAGCCCAGCGCCTGTTCACTATGGCGGAACGATTCAAACTGCCCCTGCTGACGTTTATCGATACCCCCGGTGCCTATCCCGGTCTGGGGGCGGAAGAACGGGGCCAGAGTGAAGCGATTGCCCGCAACCTGCTGATCCTGTCCCAGTTGAAGACCCCCATCATCAGTACCGTGATTGGCGAGGGCGGTTCCGGCGGCGCGTTGGCCATTGGCGTAGGCGATCGTCTGCTGATGATGCAGTACAGCACCTATTCCGTCATCTCACCGGAAGGCTGTGCCTCTATTTTATGGAAGAGTGCCGACAAGGCGGCCGACGCGGCCGAAGCGATGGGCCTGACCGCACCGCGTCTGAAAGAACTGGGCCTGGTTGACGCCATTATCAATGAACCGCTGGGGGGGGCGCACCGGGATATTGATATGACCGCCGCCAATGTTAAAGCGGCGCTGCTGGAAAGTCTGGAAACGCTGGAATCTGTTGGATTGGATAAGTTACTGGACCAGCGTTATGAAAAACTGCTCAGTTACGGTAACTACACCGAATAGGTTCTGGTGTTGAACAGTTTATCAAAAAAACAGGTAGAAAGAGGTTGCGATGAAGTGAAACGAAGCCCAACAAGTGGCCGTATAATTTCAGGCAACCGAAAGTACCTGTTGGGCTTCGCTTTGCTTAGCCCAACCTACATTGTAGTTCTGGATAAGGGTAATGAGTTCCCTGCTTAATGCTCTACTGGCTCAATTAAAACAATTTCCTCCTGCCCGGCATTACCGGGTGGCCTATAGCGGCGGCTGCGATTCCCATGTGTTGTTGCATGCCCTCGCGGCAATCCAGGATCAACTCCCTGCGACGGTCATATCTGCTCTGCATGTCAATCACGGTCTTGCCGAGGAGGCCGATCACTGGGCGGCACATTGTG
>DRJN01000085.1 GCA_011052165.1 Gammaproteobacteria bacterium | reverse complement strand
GTTAACCGATGAACTCACACCCGAACATCACCATGAACAACAGCATATTGTCACCAAAGTCCGAAGTGCTGTCGCACAACTGGCTGAGGGTCAGCACGAAGTTCTGACCCTGGTGGATCTGGAAGGTTTCAGTTATGCCGAAGTGGCACAAAGTCTGGATATCCCCATCGGCACGGCGATGTCACGGTTATGCCGGGCCAGAAAGGCGCTGGCTGAAAAGCTGCTGGCGCTGGATACCCCGGAACAAATGAAAAAAGAACCTGTGAAAAAAGCGTCCCATATCAGGAGAGTTATATGAAATCCCCGTATTCCGATGAATTTCTGAATGCCTACATCGATAGCGAGCTCGTAACGGATGAACGCAGCCAGCTGCTGGATGACATGCGCCAGGATCCGGAACTCGCCACCCGCCTGTGCAAGCTGCAAAAAGTAAAAGATATGGTGCAACTGGCATATCATTCGATGGGAAACACAAAACCTGAACAGACTGGCAGGCAACGCCTGAAATCCTATGCTCTGCACGCCCTCGCGGCTTCCCTGTCATTGGGAGCAGGACTGGTCATTGGCACTTATACCACTTTGAATGAGGCCCACGCTCCCACGCTGATGGAAATGGCGCAAACCACCCAATTCAATGCCCCGTCGCCCCAAAAAAAAATATGGAAGCTGATAGTGCATATGAATGCCAATAATCCCGCACGATTTCGTACCGTACTGGATGAAACCGAACATCTTCTGAAAACCTCAGCAGAGTCAACCCGCAAGGTACAGATTGAAATACTGATTAATGGCCAGGGAGTCAGAATGCTGGAAGACAAGGACACGCCTTATGCCAAAAAAATACTGGCGATGGAGTCCCATTACAAAAATATCCGGTTTCTTGCCTGTCAGATTGCATTAGATCGGCATAGGGATCGGGATGGATTCGATCTTGAGCTACTACCGGGTGTCAAGGTGGTTTCCTCGGCTGTGAGAGAAGCCAAAGCCCGTCAGCGTGAAGGCTGGACCTACTTGCAAATTTAAAAAGCAGGGACAAGATGCAAGATAGAATCAGATTATAATGGTCCTCTTTCCCCCTGTATCTGCTTACAGCAATACCCGCTCAATCCCACCCGACTGAACCGAGCTAATAAATTTCTCCTGCCAGTCCGCTCCCAGTAATTTATTCGCCATCTCCAGCACGATATAAGTCGTCTCAAGCCCGGTATCGTCTTCATAACGTGATAACCCCTGCATGCAGGCAGGGCAAACTGTCAGCATTTTCACTTCTTTATTATTCGTCCGTTTTTTTCCGGTAAGCTGTTCGATGCCCTTTTCCAGCTCTTCCAGTTTACGAAAACGTACCTGAGCGGCGATATCCGGGCGGGCCACCGCAAACGTGCCGGCTTCCGCACAGCAGCGCTCTGAGAGTATGACCTCCCCGTCCATCAGTTCATTGGCCACTTTCAGCGGATTGTAGTGCTTAATGGGTGTATGACAGGGATCGTGGTAGAGGTATTTCATGCCCGATTCGGCTTGCAGCGTCACGCCCTTTTCCATCAAGTACTCGTGTATATCCAGTAACCGGCAGCCGGGAAAAATACGCTCGAACTGGTATAGCAACAACTGATCCATACAGGTGCCACAGGACACTACGACGGTCTTGATATCCATGTAATTCAGCGTGTTGGCCAAACGATGAAACAGAACCTGGTTATCGACGGAAATCTGTTTCCCCTTTTCCGCATCGCCACTGGCTGTCTGCGGATAACCACAGCACAGATAGCCGGGGGGTAATACGGTCTGCGCACCTGTCTCATACAGCATGGCCAGGGTCGCCAGTCCGACCTGGCTGTACAGGCGTTCCGAACCACAGCCGGGAAAATAGAATACCGCCTCGGAATGGTCACCCGATTTTTCCGGATCACGCAAAATAGGCACGATCTTGTTATCTTCTATACCCAGCAAAGCGCGCAGGGTGCGCGCAGGAATGTTTACCGGCATGGGCGTGCTGATAAACTGTACTACCTGTTCCCGCACCTTCGGTTTGCCCGTCGTAGCCGCAGGTATCTTCTTTCGAAGTAGTTTCAGCTTCCGCCCGAGACCATAAACCATACGTTGTCCACGATAGCCCCATTCAATCATCAATTTGCGCATAAGCCGAATCGTGGCCGGATCGGACACATTCAGAAATAACATGGATATCCAGGTACCGGGGTTAAAACGCTTGCGTCCGTGCAAACGCAAAATGCTGCGCATGGTGATAGACACCTCCCCAAAGTCAATGTCAACCGGGCAGGGACTGAGACACTTGTGGCAAATCGTGCAGTGGTCGGCCAGGTCATTCATTTCTTTGAAATGGCGCAAAGAAATGCCACGCCGGGTTTGTTCCTCATACAAAAAGGCTTCGATGATAAGACCCGTTGCCAGAATTTTGTTTCGCGGTGAATAGAGCAGGTTGGCGCGGGGAACATGGGTGCTGCATACAGGTTTGCACTTGCCGCAACGCAGGCAGTCTTTCACCATCCGGTTCAGGCTACCCAGCGCACTGGCTTCCAGGATCAGCGCTTCCTGTTCCACCAGTCGCAGTGATGGCGTATAGGCATCGTCCAGGCCGGAACCCGGCAGCAACTTACCGGGATTGAAAAACTGCTTCGGATCCACCTTGTTCTTGTAGCGGGCAAAGGCGTCTATCGTTTCCCGATCCAGAAAACGCATCTTGGTGAGACCAATACCATGTTCGCCCGAAATCACGCCGCCCAATTCTTCGGCCAGCTTCATGATGCGTTCGACAATCTTGTCGGCCTCCTGCATCATTATATAGTCATGGGAGTTCACCGGAATATTGCTATGCACATTACCATCCCCTGCATGCATATGCGTGGCCACAAACAAGCGGCTGGAACGCACCTCAGCATGAATAACATCCAGACGCTGACGCAGAGCCTTCATTTCCTGACCGGCAAAAATATTCTTCAACGGACGTTCAATGCTTTTGCGAAAGGATATTCGCAAAGCACGACGTTGTAGTAAGTTAAAAAACGTATCCGCTGGATCCGGCGCCGTTTGCAGTTCATCCTGCCACAATGGTGGCTGCTCCAGAGCGGCGGTATCCAGCGACGCCATGATCAATTGCCAACGCGAACGGACACTCTCTAACAAGGATCTTGCTGCTTCCAATTTAGCGCTGAAAATGGCGCGACGTTCATCACTGTCTTCTTCAACAAGTGACTCACCTGCCATCAGGGCATATTGCTCGGGCATGTCGGATGAAAAATAGCGTAGCAGATGGTCGATGATTTCCAGCTTGTTGCGGGTGGAGAACTCAATGTTGATACGCTCAATGCCATTATTATAATCTGTCAAGCGCGGCAGCGGGATCACCACATCTTCGTTGATCTTAAAAGCATTGGTATGCGCGGCAATGGCAGCCGTGCGCGCTCGATCCAGCCAGAAATGTTTGCGCGCCTCGGCGCTAACGGCAATAAATCCTTCTGCACCCCGCACGGCCGACAGGCGCACGACTTCTGATGCCGCCCGCGCCACCTGGTCCTCATCCTCACCGGCCACATCGATCAACAGAACCATTTTGGGCAAATCACGACGCGGCGCCTTAGGCGTGTAATTTACCGCACGGACATAACGCTCATCCAGATGCTCCATACCCGCCAGTTGCACATCTTCCAGGCCATCAAGATAATTCTTGCTCTCGACAATAGCCGGCACCGCACGTCCCAGGTCGCTGGAATAAAATTCAAGACAGACCGTACGAATATGGCGTGGCATCCGATGCAGTATGAATACCGCGGAAGTAATAATGCCGTCACAGCCCTCTTTCTGGATACCCGGCAGCCCCCCCAGAAACTTGTTGGTGACATCCTTGCCCAAACCCTGTTTGCGTAAGTCACGACCAGGAATTTTCAGAATGTCGGCTTCGCCATCGAGCGTAAGCCCATCGGCCTGATAATGCTGAATCTGAAACAAAACCTGCTCCTGCAGGTGGATCTTGCCCAGATTGTGTTCCAGTCGTTCGACTTCCAGCCAGCGTCCATCAGGCATCACCATGCGCCAGGAGAGCAGGTTATCCAGGGTCGTCCCCCAGAGCACCGCTTTCTTGCCGCCGGCATTCATGGCGATGTTGCCACCGATGCAACAGGCATCCTGCGAAGTCGGATCCACCGCAAACATATGCCCGGCCGTTTCCGCTCGATCCGATACGCGCCGAGTCACCACGCCGGCTTCGGCGCGAATCACCGCCACCGAACAAGTTTCGCCATTGGCCAGGGACAGTTGGCGCTGCTCTACTGCGGACAGGGCTTCCAGTTTCTCGGTGTTGATCACGGCAGCGTTGGGAGTTAGCGGTACCGCGCCGCCGGTATAACCGGTCCCCCCGCCTCGCGGGATCATCTGAATGCCCAGCTTCAAACAGGCATTGACAATTTTCTGCACCTCGGCTTCCGTGTCCGGATTAAGCACCACCAGAGGATATTCCACACGCCAGTCTGAGGCATCGGTAACATGACTGACTCGGGCCAGGCCGTCAAAACAAATATTATCAACGTGCGTGATTTTTCTCAGACCTTTGAGCACCTTGTTACGCAGGCGCTGTTGTTGCAAAAACCAGGCTTCAAATTTATTGATTGCCCCGCGAGTGCGACCGCTGAGTCTTAAAGCCAGCTCATTGTTATTGGCGCGCGCCTCTACCTGCGCCAGCCGGTGACGAAGCGCGTCAATCAGTGCAGCGCGGCGTTTACGGTTACTGAGCAAATCATCCTGAATAAACGGGTTGCGCGTCACCACCCACATATCCCCCAGGATCTCAAACAACATGCGGGCAGAACGCCCGGTCACCCTCTCGTCACGCAGGGTATTGAGAATTTCCCACATTTCCTCACCCAGAAAACGAATGACGATTTCCCGATCAGAAAAGGACGTGTAGTTGTAGGGGATTTCGCGGATTCGGCTAGTCATGGAAACAAAGGGACGCGTTATAAAGAACGAGGAACAAGATACAAGATCAGAGATAAAAGGTACAAGGGAACTTTTAATTAAATAT
>DRJN01000084.1 GCA_011052165.1 Gammaproteobacteria bacterium | reverse complement strand
GGAGTCGGATATTTGACGTCGCGGTCTGCGGGCTACCGATCAAGAGGAGAAAGTTTTATGAATGAGGCAGTGGCAAGCGCGCAGGACCCGATTATTCAGTGGGTGACCTTTCGGCTGGATAACGAAAAGTATGGCATCAAGGTCATGCAGGTGCAGGAAGTACTGCGTATGACCGAGATTGCGCCGGTTCCGGGTGCGCCGGATTATGTGCTGGGGATCATCAATCTGCGCGGTAACGTGGTCACCGTGATTGATTTGCGCCGCCGTTTTGGTTTGATGGAGGCGCAAGCTGATGATGCTACCCGCATTGTCATCGTTGAGGCAGAAAATAATGTGGTCGGGGTGTTGGTGGATAGCGTGGCCGAAGTCGCTGACATACATGGTTCAGAAATTGATACTGCCCCCAATGTCGGGAATGATGAAAGCTCCAAATATATTCAGGGGGTGTCTACTCAGGATGGTGAATTACTGATTCTGGTCGATGTCAACAAATTGCTGACCGATGAGGAATGGAGCGATGTTGCGACGTTATAATCGCCGTGTGCGTCAGCCCCTTCCCAAATGATGAAGCATGGTCGACATTGCTAGCATCAACCCGCTGGTACCCCGCTGGCCGGCCCGGCCGCTAAAACCTTCCGGGCAGGGAAGCGAACGCAAGCAAAAAAAACAGCAGGACAATAAAAAAGAGAGACAAGACAAAGGGGATGACAAACATTCCCCAAAAATAGATGAATACGTATGAGGAAACGGGGATGAACACAATTCTGGCGATTGTTACTGAAATGAATGTTTCCATCTGGGCGTTGATTTTTAGCGTGGCTCTGCTGCTTCTCGCCCTGTTGCTGTTGCGGCGCCAACAGGCGCAGACGCAGAGTAATACGGAACTGCTGCAATGCACACAGAATGATCTGCGCGCCCTGATCTCAGCCTCGCTCGGCATGGGGGGACGCATGCTTGAAGTGGAACGTCGCCAGCGGCGTCTGGCCGAACGACAGGAACTGGATATCTATGATGCGGCCAACCCGCCCTATGAGCAGGCTATTCGCATGGTGCAAAGCGGCTCAAAAACAGAAGAACTGGTGGATATCTGCGGCCTGAGTGAAACCGAAGCCGAGCTGATTAAAATCATGCATCGTTTCGACAAAGCCAGTTAACAGCGTAATCGCTGAGAATTTATTCCTCCCCTGCTTGCAGCGAATATCGTGCCGGGCCTGATTTTTAGGCCGCCTCTCTTTCAATCGAATACTTGATTTGATCACGATCACGGCTTAAATAGTCGAATGAGTTGCTGTAAAACTCAGGGACAATAGAGTAGAGTGCGGCTTCCCGCTTATCGGTACAGGTTCGATGGACTCGATGATAAATGTCATGCTGGTGGATGATCACGATCTCGTGCGAACCGGCGTCAAACGTTTGCTGGAAGATAACGGGGGCTTCAGAATTGTCGCTGAGGCCACCAGCGGAGAGCAAGCCCTGGAACTCATTCGCGAGACCCATCCCCAGGTCGTGTTGATGGACATTAATATGCCCGGAATCGGGGGGCTGGAAGCCACGTCCAAATTGCTGCGGCAAAAAGCGGATCTGAAAATTATCATAATCTCCATGCACACCGATGAGCTGTTTCCACAGCGAGTGCTCAAGGCGGGTGCCATGGGCTATCTCACCAAGGGTTCACACATTGATGAAATTGTGCATGCAATTCATGAGGTGCTGGCCAATCGCCATTATATTACGCCGGAAATCGCCCAGCAGCTGGCATTGGCGCAGGTTGAAAAAAGTGGGCTATCGCCCTTCGACGGCCTCTCTGCCCGGGAGTTGCAGGTGATGCTGATGATGATGGAAGGCAAGAAAATTAATGATATCTCTGAAGCACTATGCCTTAGTCCAAAAACTGTCAGCACCTATCGCCACCGTCTGTATGAGAAGGTGGGGGTAAAAAGTGACGTGGAACTGGCGCGTCTGGCGCTGTTTCACGGGCTGATTGAAAATGTCCCGTTCAAAACCTAGGCAAAACTAGAAAATAATAAGAAACATACAGATAGAGCTGATTTTTAATTTTAATTCGAGTATTTTTGCGTGTCCAAAGCCCCGTTTTCCCCTGATATTTTCAATCCGGACTGCCATCTGTGTCCACGGCTCAGCCAGTTTCTTGATAGCGTCAAAGCCGATTATCCAGATTATCACTGCCGTCCGGTAGAACCCTTTGGCCTCAAGCATCCCGGTCTGCTTATCGTGGGTCTGGCGCCGGGTAAGCACGGCGCCAATGCGACCGGCCGGCCTTTTACCGGGGATCATGCCGGGATCATTCTATATGAAACCTTGCACAAGTTCGGTTTTAGCAACCAGCCTGATGCCACTGCGCGGGATGATGGCCTTAAGCTTAAGAACTGTCGCATTACCAACGCGGTGAAATGTTTGCCGCCGGAGAACAAGCCCACCGGGGACGAAATCAAAACCTGCAATTCATATCTGAAAAGCGAGCTGGCAGGGCTGAAAAAGGGAACCGTAATTCTGGCGTTGGGCGGGATCGCACACAAGGCAGTGATTTCTGCCCTGGGGCTGAAACAGATCGATCACCCCTTTGGTCACGGCCTGGAATACCCTTTGCCGCATGAGCAACAATTGCTCACCTCCTATCACTGTAGTCGTTATAATACCCAAACCCGGCGCCTGACCACGGCCATGTTTGAACAGATTTTCAGGAATATCCGACGCATACTGGATAAAGGCAGCGCCTAATTATTTCCTCAGCCCGTGCTGAGTCCCTTAAGGACGCCATGATTGATTTTGTTCGCCCTGAGTCCTTCGGCTTCGCTCAGGAGAGTCTTGTCGAAGGGTCGGCACGAATGGAATTAATCAGTGCTTCTCTGATGGAGCTTAACCCGCCCCCGAATGCATAATACCGGTTTTTCCTTATGAATCAGGCCGCGCCCCCATCGTCTTCTAATAGGCCGTCCTTCGACTCCGGCGCCTTTCTCAAGACCCTGCCGGGAAAGCCTGGTGTCTATCGCAT
>DRJN01000083.1 GCA_011052165.1 Gammaproteobacteria bacterium | reverse complement strand
CGTGGAAAATACAAACATGGATTTTCATGACTAATCACCATTCTCAGATTGATGCGTCCCTGGTAAAAATTCGCAACCTGAGTTTTGCTCGCGGGCCGCACAAAATTTTCGACGGTATCGATCTGGACATCCAGCGCGGTAAGGTGACCGCGATCATGGGTCCCAGCGGCACGGGCAAAACCACCCTGCTACGACTCATTGGCGGCCAGTTGCGCCCGGATACGGGCACGGTCGAAGTGGATGGCGAAGCGGTGCCCCGGCTGGGTCACAGGCAGCTCTACCAGTTGCGCAAGCGCATGGGGATGTTGTTCCAGAACGGCGCGTTGCTAACGGATATCAATGCCTTCGATAATGTGGCCTTTCCCCTGCGTGAACATACCCGCCTGTCTGAACGCCTGATTCGCACCCTGGTGTTAATGAAGCTGGAGGCGGTCGGTCTGCGCGGCGCACGTGATCTGATGCCCAGCGAACTGTCCGGCGGCATGTCGCGGCGCGTGGCGCTGGCGCGCGCGGTGGTGATGGATCCCATGATTATGATGTATGACGAACCTTTCACCGGCCAGGATCCCATCTCTATGGGGGTGCTGGTGCGCCTGATTCGCTCCCTCAATGATGCGATGGGCCTGAGTAGCATCATCGTCTCCCATGATATCCAGGAAACGGCGGCGATCGCCGACTATATCTACCTGCTGTCCGGCGGCAAGGTGGTGGCCGAGGGAACCACCGACGATCTGTATGCCTCCGAGTCGGAATGGGCGCAGCAGTTTCTACAGGGCGAGCCTGACGGGCCGGTGCCGTTTCACTATCCGGCGCGTGATTTTACGGAAGACATGCTGGACCTGCCGGCAGGGGGGGCCAACTGATGCTGGCGATGCTGCAAAGCCTGGGACGCAAGGCGCTGGATTTCTTTCAGCGTCTGGGGCGCGGGCATATTCTGCTGCTGCGGATCCTGGCGGGTTCCCATACCCTGCTGGCCCGTTTCGATCTGGTCATTAAGCAGATTTTTTCAGTGGGGGTGCTCTCCCTGCTGATTATTTTAGTTTCCGGCCTGTTTGTCGGGATGGTGCTGGGATTGCAGGGCTATAATACGCTGGTGGATTTTGGCGCCGAGGAATCGCTGGGCGTAGTGGTGTCGCTGTCGCTGGTGCGCGAGTTGGGTCCGGTAGTGAGCGCGCTATTGTTTGCCGGCCGCGCAGGTTCGGCGCTCACGGCCGAGATTGGTCTGATGAAGGCGACCGAGCAATTATCCGCCATGGAGATGATGGCCGTGGATCCGGTGCGCCGGGTGCTGGCGCCGCGTTTTTGGGCAGGGGTGATTTCCATGCCTCTGCTGGCGGCTATTTTCAGCGCGGTAGGTGTGATTGGCGGCTATTTTGTCGGGGTGGGTCTGCTGGGCGTCGACGATGGTGCCTACTGGTCGCAGATGCAGGCTAACGTGGATTTCTATAGTGATATTTTAAATGGCGTGCTCAAGAGTTTCGTCTTTGGCATTGTCGTCACCTGGATCGCTATTTTTGAAGGTAACGATGCGCTGCCCACCTCGGAGGGGGTCAGCCGCGCGACTACCCGTACGGTCGTGCATTCATCACTGGCAGTGCTGGGGCTGGACTTTATTCTTACGGCTCTGATGTTCGGCAGCTAAATGCCGTAAAGCCCGACAGATTAACGGCCATAAAAAAACGGATCTGATATTTTAGAATGTGTGCGTTTAGATTAAGGGAGAAGAAACCATGACCTCGCGTATGACTGAAATCTGGGTCGGCCTTTTTGTCGCCGCCGGTATGGTCGCCCTGTTCATGCTGGCCATGCAGGTCAGTAACCTGAGTACGTATAGCAATGCCGATGGTTTTGATGTCATTGCCCGCTTTGACGATGCCAGCGGTCTTAAGGTGCGCTCGCCGGTAACGATGGCCGGGGTGCGTATCGGCCGGGTGAAAGCTATCAGATTTGATGATCAGACCTTCGAAGCCGTTGTGACTCTGCGTCTGGGCAAGAGTCACACCACCTTGCCGGAGGATACCTCGGCGAGTATTTATACGGCCGGTCTGCTGGGGGAAAAATACGTGGGTCTGGAGCCCGGTGCGGGGTCTAATCACTGTGAGGACCAGGCGCTGGAAGCCGAACTGGAAGGTGGGACATCTAATCCGGCCGACTGTAAGGGTAACGGCGCCAGTAATGTGCTGCATGAGGGATCCCATATTACCCTGACCCAGAGTTCGATGGTGCTGGAAAAACTGATCGGCCAGTTTGTTTCCAAATTTCTGAGTGACAGTAAGGTGGGAAATAAAAAATGATACCCCAACGTTTCTATATTCTGGTTTTGCCGCTACTGTTGCTGTTGGGAAGTGTCAGCCCGGCCCAGGCCGCACAGGCGCCGGATGTGCTGATAAAAAATACCACGGAAGAAATGCTTACGGCGCTGGATAAACACAGCAAGGAGCTGAAGAAGGATCCGACGCTGATCTACGGACTGGTTAGTGACATTGTTCTGCCGCATTTTGATTTCATTCGCATGTCCCGCTCGGTACTGGCGCAGAACTGGCGAAAAGCCAGTTTTAAGCAGAAGCTGGGCTTTGTGCGCGCTTTTCGTACGCTGATGGTGCGCACTTATGCGGTGGCGTTGCTGGAATACACGAATCAGAAAATTCATGTTTTACCGGCGAAGCTCAGGGCCGGTGAGAAAAATGCTACGGTGCGCATGGAAGTACTGCAACAGGGCAAGCCGCCGGCGATCATCAACTATCGGCTGCACCTGAAAAAGAAAGGCTGGAAAGTCTATGACGTAGCCACGGACGGGATCTCGCTGATTACCAATTACCGCACGTCCTTTGCCTCTGAGATTAAGCAGAAGGGACTCGATGCCCTGATCGCCCGGCTGCAAAAGCACAACGAGAAAGCGGACAAATGAATGCAGCCTTGTTGAAGGAAGAGGGAACCCACCTGAAAATTTCAGGTGATCTGGATCGGGAAACGGTGCCGGATCTCCTGATCCAGCTACAGGCTCGGCTACAGCAGCATCCGGGCGAGAAGATCTGCCTCAATCTTCAGGGCGTGACCCGTAGCGACAGTGCCGGACTGGCTCTGCTGGTGGAATGCCGCCGGCTCATGCGCCTGCAGCAGGGCAGCCTGTGTTTTGAAGGCCTGCCGGAACAAATGCAGCATATGGCCGACATCAGCGG
>DRJN01000082.1 GCA_011052165.1 Gammaproteobacteria bacterium | reverse complement strand
GTACGACCTGACTTGGCTACCATTTTTTAAAACCTGAATATGTGCTTAACGTTTAATGGGTTTACGCGGACCCTTACGGGTGCGTGCATTGGTGCGGGTGCGCTGACCACGGAGAGGCAAACCACGACGGTGACGAATACCGCGATAGCTGCCAAGATCCATGAGACGCTTGATATTCATGGAGACTTCACGGCGCAAATCGCCCTCAACGGTCAACTTGCTCACTTCGGTGCGCAGGGACTCCACATCGACTTCGGCCAGTTGCCCAACTTTACTACCCGGATTGACACCGGCTTCCGTACAGATCTGTCTTGCACGTGTCCGTCCAATGCCATAAATCGCCGTCAGGGCAATTTCTGCATGCTTGTTGTCGGGTATGTTAATACCAGCGATACGGGCCATCTAGCCACTCCTAAAGATTACTTAATAACTCGAAACTTTATTACAGGGAACACGCGAAAACGCGCAAGTTTACGCGCAAAATCTGCCTTGTGCAAGCCTGTGGGATAAATCACTCCCAGAAACCGTGGTTTCCTGGAATATTAGCCCTGACGCTGTTTGTGGCGCGGATCCGTACAAATGACGCGGACCACACCTTTGCGTTTAATCACTTTACAGTTACGGCATAATTTTTTTACCGATGCACGTACTTTCATGGTTCTTCTCCAAACTAAAATTTATATTCGGGCTAAAGCCTAACTCAACAAACCGCCACCGGAGCCTTTGAGATTCGATTTTTTCATCAAACCCTCGTACTGGTGCGACATCAGGTGTGCCTGAACCTGGGCCATAAAATCCATCACCACGACGACAATAATCAGCAGCGAAGTACCCCCGAAATAAAAGGGGACATTCCAGTAAACGATCAAAAATTCGGGCAACAAACAAACGGCCGTAATATAAATCGCTCCCACCAGGGTAAGACGACCCAAAATCGTGTCAATATACTTGGCGGTCTGCTCACCGGGACGAATTCCCGGCACAAAGGCGCCGGAACGCTTAAGATTGTCCGCCGTTTCCTTCGGATTGAACATCAGGGCCGTATAGAAAAAGCAGAAAAATACAATGGCCGAGGCGTATAACAACACGTATAGCGGCTGTCCGGGTGACAGCATGGTCGTCACGTCCTGTAACCAGCTCATCGCGCCACCCTCACTCCCCCCACCAAACCAACCCGCAAGGGTTGCCGGAAAGAGAATGATGCTGGAGGCAAAAATCGGCGGTATCACACCGGCCATGTTAATTTTCAGTGGCAGATGGCTGGTCTGGGCGCCATACATCTTCCGGCCCTGCTGGCGCTTGGCGTAATTGACCGTAATCCGTCTCTGACCCCGTTCCATAAAAATCACAAAAGCCGTGACCGCCAGCGCCAGTAAAAACAGCACCACAATAAAGCCATAACTCAATTCACCCGTACGCCCCAGTTCCAGGGTTCCGGCAATCGCCCGTGGCAGACCGGCCACAATGCCCGCGAATATAATCATCGAGATGCCGTTGCCAATACCCCGTTCAGTAATCTGTTCACCCAGCCACATCAGGAACATCGTCCCGGTAACCAGTGTCACCACCGTGGTCAAATAGAAGGTATTGTGATCGATAATCACCAGACCCTGCTGACGGGAGAGTGCGACCGCCACCCCCAGCGCCTGAAAAATCGCCAGTCCCAGGGTGGAAAAACGCGTGTACTGGGTGATCTTGCGCTTGCCCGCCTCGCCTTCCTTGCTCAACTGTTCCAGCTTGGGGTGTACCTTGGTCAGCAACTGGATAATAATCGAAGCTGAAATATAAGGCATGATACCCAGTGCAAACAGCGAGAGCCGAGACAGGGCGCCACCGGAGAACATGTTGAACATGGCCATGATAGTGCCGCTCTGCTGTGCAAACAGCCGCGCAAGCGTATCAGGATCAATCCCCGGAACGGTAATATAAGACCCGATCCGAAAAACAAGCAGTGCACCCAGAACGAACAGGGTGCGCTGTTTTAACTCGGTGAATTTTCCGCCCGCTGCCACCTTTGCCCGTTTGTTTGCCATAGTCTTACTCTTCTGCCTTTCCACCGGCCGCTTCAATCGCGGCACGCGCCCCTTTACTGACACGGATACCTTTGAGAATCACCGCTTTTTCGATTTTGCCGGAAAGCATAACTTTTACATGCAGGACGTTTTTACTGATCAAATTGGCCTTTCTCAAGGCCGCCAGATCAATAACATCTGCATCCAGGTTATTGAGTTCATGCAAGCGTATTTCATCGCTGACACGACCAATACGTGAACTGAAACCTACTTTCGGCACCCGGCGCTGTAGTGGCATCTGCCCGCCTTCGAAACCCACTTTGTGATAGCCGCCGGAACGTGACTTCTGGCCCTTATGCCCGCGACCACAAGTCTTACCGAAACCCGAGCCGATACCCCGGCCAACGCGCTTGCGATTTTGCTTTGCGCCCTCAGCAGGTTTTAATGTATTCAAATACATGTTCAATTCTCCTCAACAACCTTAACCATGTAATTAACCTTGTTGATCATGCCACGCGTGCAGGGGGTATCTTCGACTTCAACGACATGCTTGATGCGGCGCAAACCCAGCCCGGTCAAACAGGCTTTATGTGAAGCCAGTCTTCCATTCATGCTGCGAACCAGCGTTATCTTGATTTTGCCTTTTTCTGCCATGACGTTATTCCAGAATATCTCCAACCGATTTACCGCGCTTCGCAGCAACGCTATCAGGTGAGGCCATATTACTCAGGCCCTCAATAGTCGCACGCACCACGTTGATGGGGTTATTCGTGCCAATACATTTAGCCAGCACATTGCGAACGCCCACCACGTCGAACACCGCACGCATAGGACCCCCGGCAATAACCCCCGTACCATCCGATGCGGGCTGCATGTAGACCTTGGCCGCCCCCACTTCTGAGGTAATCGGATATTGCAGGGTGCCTTCTTTCAAGGCCACTTTGCACATATTTTTACGCGCATTTTCCATGGCCTTCTGTATCGCAATAGGCACTTCACGCGCTTTACCACGCCCGTAACCGACACTGCCATTGCCGTCACCCACCACCGTCAGTGCGGAGAAACCGAAAACCCGGCCACCTTTCACCACCTTTGCGACGCGGCGAATACCTACCAGACGCTCCTGCAAGCCATCGCTGTTCTGCTCTTTATCAAATCCAGCCATTGTATTTAACCTTATTCCAGTTTTATTCCGGGTTTAAATTTTCAATCCGGCTTCGCGCGCGGCATCCGCCAGGGCCTTTACCCGGCCATGGTATCTGAAGCCTGAACGATCAAAGGCAACAGATTCAATCCCGGCAGATTTCGCTTTTTCGGCTATCGCCTTACCAACCACCGCAGCAGCTTCTGCATTGCCGGTATATTTAAGAGAGGATCTAATGTCCGTCTGCACCGTCGAGGCGCTGGTAATGACATCACCACCATTGGCGGCGATGATCTGCGCGTAAATATGTTTTGAAGTGCGAAAAACACTCAGACGCGGCACGGCCAGTTCACGAATCTTGGCGCGAGTCCGGCGAGCCCGGCGTAAACGACTGCTTTTTTTGTCCATTCTCTTATACCTGCCTTACTTCTTTTTCGCTTCTTTGCGAACAATATGTTCGTCCGCATATTTTACACCCTTGCCCTTATAAGGCTCGGGTGGACGAAATGCGCGTATTTCTGCCGCCGCCTGACCCACGCGCTGTTTGTCTATGCCTTTTAGCACGACTTCGGTCTGACTGGGTGTTTCAACACTCACACCCTCAGGCAGTTCATAATCAATCGGGTGAGAGAAACCCAGCGTCAGGTTCAACTTGCCACCCTGGGCCTGAGCACGATAACCAACCCCGACCAGCTGTAATTTCCTCTCGAAACCTTTACTAACACCCGTAACCATATTATTAATCAGCGCCTGTGCGGTACCGCTCTGGGCCAGGGCGCCAACATGGCCTTCACGCGCCACCAGTGTCAACACATTATCCACCGCAGATACTCCAACAGAAGCATGTACCTTGTGCGTCAGCGTTCCCTTGCCCCCTTTTATGGTGACAACCTGATCCTGGATGGAGACTTCAACACCCTTGGGCAGTGTAATCGGATTTAATCTTGCCATTATCTGCTTACCCTTACTGTACGTAACACAGTACTTCACCACCGCAACCTGTCTTGCGTGCAGCGCGATCCGTCATCAGACCGTTTGAAGTTGAGATAATCGCGATACCCAAACCGGCCATGACCGTAGGCAGTTCGTCCTTACCTTTGTAAATGCGCAACCCTGGACGACTAACCCGTTTAATCTTGTCAATAACAGCCTTGCCATCATAGTACTTCAGCTCAACCGTCAGAACGGGCTTACCGTCATTTTCTGACTTTGAACTAGCCGAGATGTAGCCCTCGGCCTGCAGTAAATCGGCAATCGCCTGTTTCTGTTTAGAAAAAGGCATCGTCACGCTTTCCTTCCCGGCCGCGAGTGCATTTCGAATTCGGGTCAGCATATCTGCAATAGGATCTGTCATACTCATAATTTATTCTCTCCCGCCGCTTACCAACTGGCCTTGCGTACACCCGGCACGTCACCACGCATCGTGGCTTCGCGCAATTTATTGCGGCAAAGACCAAACTTGCGATAAACCGCATGTGGACGACCCGTTATACGGCAGCGGCGTTGCATACGCACGGGGCTTGCATTGCGCGGCAGTTTCTGTAACTGCTGTTGCGCTTCGAAACGTTCCTCATAAGCAATATCGGTATCTTTAATAATCGCTTTCAACTCTTTACGTTTTGTTTCATATTTTTTTACGGTATTAAATCGCTTTAATTCGCGTGCTTTCATACTGGATTTGGCCATCTTACTCTCCCGCGCCTTTTGCTGTCTTCAGAGGGAAGTTGAAGGCAGCCAATAATGCGCGCCCCTCCTCATCGTTTTTTGCCGTCGTGGTAATCGTGATATCCAGCCCACGCAATGCATCAATTTTATCGTAATCGATTTCCGGAAAAATAATCTGTTCCCGCACTCCCATGCTGTAATTACCCCGGCCATCGAATGATTTCGCATTCAGACCACGGAAATCACGGATACGTGGAATAGCAATATTGATTAGGCGATCAAGAAATTCGTACATCCGTTCACGCCGCAAGGTTACTTTGCAACCAATCGGCCAGTCCTCACGCACCTTGAAACCGGCAATCGATTTACGCGCCTTGGTAATAATCGGTTTCTGACCGGCAATAGTGGCCATATCCGAAACCGCATGTTCCAGAACTTTCTTATCTGTCAATGCCTCGCCAACACCCATATTAAGCGTAATCTTGGTAATGTGAGGAACTTCCATCACACTTTTATAGGCAAACTGCTGTTTCAGTTTGTCGACGACTGTATCTTTATAAAAACCTTGCAAGCGTGCCATTATCTATAACCTGAATAATCTGTCTGAATATACCATTTCTCAAGCGTCAAGCACTTCACCGTTCGACTTAAAGAAACGCACTTTACGCCCGTCTTCAAGGAACTTGAAACCCAGCCTGTCAGCTTTACCTGTTGAAGGATTAAAAATGGCGATGTTAGAAACATCCAGCGGCATCTCCTTCTCAACGATCCCACCGGGCACCCCGGCAGCAGGGTTCGGCTTCTGGTGTTTTTTAACTACATTTACATTTTCAACAAAAACGCGGGCGCTATCCGTTACCACACGGGTGACCGTGCCACGCTTGCCCTTGTCTTTGCCTGCGATGACAATCACATCATCACCTTTTTTAATCTTGTTCATGGCGCTCTCTACCTTGTATTAATCGTTGCATAAGTATTTGCATCATAGCCCCCTCTCCCTCTGGGAGAGGGTTGGGGTGAGGGGATAAAATACATGCGAATACTTATGC
>DRJN01000081.1 GCA_011052165.1 Gammaproteobacteria bacterium | reverse complement strand
AGGGCGATGATCCGAATACCCTGGTGGGCCTGCCGCTGATCCGGCTGGTGCGCATGCTGGAGCAAGAGGGCGTTGCAGTTATTTGATGAGTCTTTGTGAATAATGCGGAGGACATAAAGACGCCGAGACGCAGAGAACATTATTGATCTCAGCTCCCAGGCTTTTGCGTGAGAATTGCAGATAAACCGTTCGCCCTGAGCCTGTCGAAGGGTGGCTTCCTCGTTTGCATACGGTAACGGGCAGAGTTGAATGGATGGGCATGGGTTTTGTGCCCCACAGGCACTTCCTTCGGTTGCCCACGCAGAATACTGAGGCATGGGTTCCTGCGGGGAACCGTGGGAACCCGATAAACCGTTCGCCCTGAGCTTGTCGAAGGGTGGCTTCCTCGTTTGTACGCTCCTGCGTGGGAACCCGAAATAGCGCAGACGATTAACTACCGGATAGTCCCTTCCTGCATCCCCAATACCTGGGTTATGGTTCTGGCCATGGTCATACCAAAGCGTTCGGCGAAGCGATCCAGGTAATTGGGTTTGGGTGTGAAATCCACGATTTTCTTTGCTTTGATAACTTCGCGTGCGACATAGCGGCTGCTGCCCAGCGCATCGACCAGGCCGAGCTTCAGGCTTTGTTCCCCGGTCCAGACATAGCCGGAAAACAGATTGGGATCATTTTTCAGCCTGTTACCGCGGCCTTTTTTAACCACATCGATAAATTGCTGATGGATATCATCCAGCAGGGTTTTGACGTGGGCTACTTCCTCCGGGTTTTCTTTCGAAAACGGATCAAGAAAAGCCTTGTGCTTGCCCGACGTGTACGCTCGCCGTGTGATGCCCAGTTTTTTCATGCTGCCAACAAAACCGAAGCCATTCATAATGACGCCAATGGAGCCGACCACACTACCTTTGTTTGCATAAATTTCATCTGCGGCAGAAGCAACGTAATAACCCCCGGATGCGCACATATCGGTAATCACGGCATAGAGTTTGATTTTGGGATATTTCTTACGCAGACGGTAGATTTCGTCATTGATATAAGCCGCCTGAACCGGGCTGCCGCCGGGACTGTTGATACGCAGAATGACGCCGACGGTATCGCTGTCTTCAAAGGCATTGCGCAGGCCGGTGATAATGTTGTCGGCGCTGGCTTCCGTGTTGCTGGCGATGACGCCGCTTAACCGAACCAGAGCGGTGTGTTTACCGAGGGTGATATTACTACTGCCCTCTTTGTAGGGAAAGTAGGCCACTATGAAAATCACAAACAGATAAATGAAAATCAGTGATTTGAAAAATATGCCCCAGCGGCGGCTCCGTTTCTGTTCGTTAATAGCGGCGAAAGCAAGCCGGTTAATAATGTCTCTCTGCCACTTTTCATCATGTTCTTTTTCAGAGTGGGAGCCAATGGGTTTTTTGTCAAACATGATTTCGTCCTGAATATAGGGTTTATGCCGCACGCGTATATTTTGTCTGCAACCAGTTGCGTAGTGCAGGAATATCATCAACGTAATCCAGCGGCCTGCAATTTAACAGACGCGTCAGATCATGTACACCGTAACTGACGGCAAGCGACTGGACGCCAGCACTGTTGGCCATTCGCAGATCATATTCGGTGTCGCCAATCATTAGTGTGTCCCTGGTATCCACTCCAAGATGGTTCATGATTTCCAGTAACATTTGTGGGTGGGGTTTGGAAAAACTTTCATCGGCGCAGCGCGTGACATGAAAATAGCGCCCGGTGTTGGTTTCTTTAAGTATATGGTCAAGACCACACCGGCCCTTGCCCGTGGCGACGGCAAGAAAGTGTCCCTGCTCATTGAGTTCAGCCAGCATCTCTTCGACACCGGGAAACAGGGCGGAGGGTGTCGGGCTGGCTTCAACAAAGTGGTAGCGGAAGCGTTCCGTCAGAGCGGCATGTTCAGTCGGGCTTCCTTCTGGATAGAGTATGGCTAGCGCCTCCACCAGTCCGAGACCGATGATCTCGGCCATCTGCTGCCGGGTCCGCGGCGCCAACGCTAGTTCTTCAATTGCCGCACGCATGCAATTGACGATGCGTGCTTCTGA
Organism: Gammaproteobacteria bacterium; assembly: GCA_011052165.1. Classification (GTDB taxonomy): domain Bacteria; phylum Pseudomonadota; class Gammaproteobacteria; order UBA6429; family Thiohalophilaceae; genus JAADGZ01. The sequence goes on along the minus strand of DRJN01000081.1, from coordinate 4,768 downwards.
ATCCATCAGGGTGCCATCCCAGTCAAATACGATTAATTGGGTTGAAATACTCATTTATTATAAATCCAGTTGTTTCAAAGTGTTTTTCAGTGAGGCTTCCAGTGGTGCTTCCACCTCAATGCTTTCTGTTGAGTCTGGAGACAGGACGAAGGAAATTCTGCTGGCATGCAGGAACAGACGTTTGAGGCCGTATTCCCGCATTTTCCGGTTAAAAAGGGCATCGCCATATTTCTCATCCCCGGCGACGGGATGCCCAGTATGTGCGGCATGAACCCGTATTTGATGGGTGCGCCCGGTTTCGAGATCAACCTCCATCAGGCTGGCGAACCCGGATGTGGTGCGGGGGTGGAAGTGGCTGATCGCCACCTTGCCCGTGTTATCCACTCGCACGAGGCGTTCGCCCGAACGCAGGGTGTTTTTGCGCAAAGGGACATCGATCGTTTGTTTGCCACCCGGCCAGAGATCTTTCACCAGAGTCAGGTACTGTTTACGCAAGCGATGCTCACGCAACTGTTCATGCAGGCACCGCAACATGCTGCGCTTTTTGGCAATCAGCAGACAACCGGAGGTATCCCGGTCCAGCCGGTGTACCAGTTCCAGGTAGGGGGCGTTGGGGAACAGGACGCGCAAGGCCTCAATGATACCGTAACTCAGGCCGCTGCCCCCATGCACGGCGAAACCACTGGGTTTATTCAGCACCAGCAGGCGTTTGTCTTCATAGAGAATGTTGTTGGCAATTGCATCGATCGCGGAGCGGCCCGGCTTTACTGTCGGTTTGTCTGACAGTCTGATGGGCGGAATGCGGACTTCATCTCCGGCCTGCAGTTTGTACAGGGGTTTGATCCGGCCCTTGTTGACGCGAACCTCGCCCTTGCGCAAGATCCGGTAAATCAGGGTTTTAGGGGCGCCCTTGAGCCGCGTGAGCAGAAAATTGTCGATGCGCTGCCCGGCCTGATCGGCACTGATACTCACAAATCGAACCCCGGTTTTTTGTTCTGCCGGGGTGTTTCTGTTATCAGGCTTTTCCATTACGGTATTCTAACATGGTCCTGTGTGGGTATGACCCTGGATATTGCAGAGATTGAACCCCTTGCAGAACACTGATATAGTGAACCCACGCCAGTTTATTACATTTTAATTAAATGTAGAATTCAGTGCATAAAAACCACACAGAAATAGTGTGATTTAAGTTGAGTGCATAGAGAAAGAAACTGGATCCGATTTTGGACCGTTTGTGTGTCAAACGGCACAGAAAAAAAACAAGCAGATGAATTCGCCGGTAAAAAGGAACGTCATTTTCGGCGATGCTAAATGAATTAACTGCGCTCCCGCATCAGGTAATTTTTGCGTGAGATAGCTCTGGAATACCGAAGTTTTTTTTACAGTTCGCGGTGCCCATACGCACTGCATCCAGGTTATTACACAGGTAGATAAATACGCAAATAGTTTACTCAAAATGGTCGAGCGCCTTATAAAATAAGGCCTTATAATGAAAAGAATGTTGTTTAATGCAACTCAGCCAGAAGAGTTGCGTGTTGCACTGGTCGATGGCCAGCGTATTTATGATCTGGATATTGAAACCACCCATCACGTTAGCAAAAAAGCCAATATTTACAAAGCCAAGATTACGCGCGTCGAACCCAGTCTCGAAGCCGCCTTTGTGGATTATGGGGCGGAGCGTCACGGTTTTTTACCACTGAAAGAAATCTCCCGCAGCTATTTCGACAAGTCGGCTGATTCAAAGCCAGGCAAAGTGAATATTAAGGATGTGGTGCGTGAAGGTCAGGAACTGGTCATCCAGGTTTCCAAAGAAGAGCGTGGGAACAAGGGCGCAGCACTCACCACCCTCATCAGCCTCGCCGGACGTTATTCCGTACTCATGCCTAATAACCCACGAGCCGGTGGGGTTTCTCGCCGAATCGAAGGTGCTGAGCGTTCCGAAGCCCGGGATGCGTTGAGTGCGCTGGATATCCCCGCTGATATGGGCCTGATTATCCGTACCGCTGGTCTGGGTAAGAATATTGAGGAGCTACAGTGGGATCTGGATTATCTGGTCAGCTTGTGGCGCTCCATTGATGAGGCGGCACAAAACAAACCCGCACCGTTTCTCATCTATCAGGAAAGCAGCCTGATTACCCGCGCTATCCGTGACTATCTGCGTAACGATATCGTCGAGATCATTATTGACGAACCCAAGGTTTATCAGCAGGCACGTGACTTCATGTCCCAGGTGATGCCGCATAATTTGAACAAAGTGAAGCAGTACTCTGATCCGGTACCGCTGTTTACCCGCTACCAGATTGAATCCCAGATTGAATCGGCTTTCCAGCGTGAAGTCCGTCTGCCGTCCGGTGGTGCCGTGGTGATTGATCATACGGAAGCTCTGATTTCCATTGATATCAACTCCGCGCGGGCCACCAAGGGTAGTGATATCGAAGAAACGGCCCTGAACACCAATCTTGAGGCGTCAGATGAGATTGCCCGTCAGTTACGCCTGCGTGATCTTGGTGGATTGGTGGTGATTGACTTTATCGACATGGGGCCAAGCCGCAACCAGCGTGAAGTCGAAAATCGTCTGCGGGATGCGCTCAAGGTTGATCGGGCGCGCGTACAGGTCGGTCGTATCTCCCGCTTTGGTTTGCTGGAAATGTCCCGCCAGCGTCTGCGTCCATCTCTGGGGGAATCCAGCCAGGGCGTCTGTCCGCGTTGCAGCGGTCAGGGCAGCATCCGGGGCGTAGAATCCCTCTCACTGTCTATTCTGCGAGTGCTTGAAGAAGAAGCCATGAAGGAAAACACCGCCCGGGTCGTGGCCCAGGTGCCGGTGGATGTTGCCAGCTTCCTGCTTAATGAAAAACGGGATGTGTTGTCTGAAATTGAAAAACGCCATGGTTTGAATGTGTTGCTGATCCCCAACACGTCTCTGGAAACGCCGCATTATGAAGTACAGCGTTTACGCGAGGAAGATATCCCCGAAGATGATCGACGTAACAGTTATGAGATGGTGAAAGAGCTGGATCTCTCAGTGGACTCGCATAGTGCTGAGAACGAATCCCATAAACCGGCAGAAGTTCCCGCAGTGAAATCGGTAAGTCCGGCTACACCGCGACCACCTTCATCAACAGAAAACGAGCCAGTGGAACAACCGGGTTTGATCACCAAGCTATGGAAGGCTCTGTTTGCCAGCGGTGAGGAGCCGTCTGTGGGTGAACCTCGAACCGTTGCGCGCAAATCGGAATCTGAACGGCGGCGTCAGCGCAAACATCAGCCAGGTCGCAGCCGTAATGTGGGTAGAAGAAACGAGCAGGCTGGCCAACGCAATGAACCGCGTAGTGATGAGCAACGGGAAAAAAGTACAGCGCGAAAACCGAACCGGTCTGCCAACCGTAATCAGACGCGTAATAAACCCAAAGATCAAAATGGACAGGCCAGGGATGTCACCCCAGAAGATGATAAAATGCAAGCTGAGGAAAAAGCGTCTGCACAGAATCGTGAAGCGGGATCCGGGAGCCGCCGTGGTCGCCGGGGTGGTAGAAGACGGCGTAAACCCTCGGATGATCAGCCGCGGAATCAGACTGATGTAAAGACCGAGAACGTTTCAGAACAGAGTCATACGGTGAACAAAGCGGATAATTCGCAGACGAACAGACTAGCAAGCAAGCCTGTTGTAGCGGATAAACCTGTAGCAGATAAACCTTCTGTAGTGGACAAAAAGCCCAGAATCGATCCGGTAGAGACAAAGCTGACACAGGTTGAAACGGCAGAAGTTAAAACAGCGCCGGTACAGGAACCCTCAACCAACAGGCCCCCGACGCCGCCATCCGCCGAGTCCAAAACAGTGAAAGAGGATGTTCAGAAGAGCGAAAACAAAACCACTACATCAGAGCGGGTTCAATCATCAGTGAGAGAAGATAAGGGTAGTGAAAATATCAAAATGACCCAGATCTTCACCCGTAACGAGAATTCGGAAAACACATAATTCAATTTGGGTAAACCCCGCCTCTGGCGGTGGGACTCGAAAAGGCTCTGCCGTCCCGTCATGCAGAGAGGAGGATAGTTTTTTTGAAGCGGCAAGTTTTATTAAGGAGGCCGTCATAGGTTAAGCGTTATATCGCTCTCATCAGGTTCACGATTTTTGCATTCTTTGCAAAAATCGTGAACCTTTTGGAAGCCCCTCTGGATGAGTTTGATAGGCTATATTTTAAAATTAAGTATCGTTACTCGCTTTGGATATTTTTCTGTAAATGTTCAATAAACAGCCTTGTTTTAAGAGGCGTATATTTTTTCGATGGATACAAAACATAAATCCCACTATTATAATCAGTAGCAGTAACAGAGTAATCATCATACAATCTTTCTAAAATACCACCTTTAATGTCATTATTCACTAACCAATCTGGAAGTAATGCTAAACCCATACCCAAAACAGCGCATTGCTTAATTGCTGTTGAATTAGTAATAGTGCATTGCCCTTGGATCTGGATTTCATAAATTTCCTGATTTTCATCTTTAAATAACCAGTTATTATTGTGCCCCGCACGAGGAAAAATTAAACAATTATGTTTGCTAGCTTCCTCTGGTTTTGTTGGTATACCATATTTTTCAATATAATCGGGACTCGCACAAATAATAAACTGAATAGGCTTTATCAGTTTGGCAATATACGAAGAATCTTGCAATGAGCCAAGCCTGATGGCGACATCCACCCGCTCTTCGATTAAATCAAGATAAGCATCTGTTAACACTAGCTCAATGGCCAATGATGGATATT
>DRJN01000080.1 GCA_011052165.1 Gammaproteobacteria bacterium | reverse complement strand
CGCCTCAAAAAAACTATTCCCTTCTCTGCACGACGGAACGGCAGAGCCTTTTCGAGTCTCACCGCCAGAGGCGGTGGTTTACCCAAATTGAATTAATTTCATTAAAGGCAAAGAACGAAAAGATGCAGAAGCGATTAATGAAATGCGAACTAATTTTGTTGGGCTTCATGAACACCCTTCAGCCCAGCCTTGTCCTCCAGGGTTGAAATATTTTTTAGCCCAACCCACGGGCAAGGTCGATCTTGATATCTTTGATATCCTCCAACCCGACAGAAATACGGATCAGGCCATCGGTAATGCCCGCCTGCGCCCGTTCTTCATCCGTCAGGCGGCCATGAGTAGTGGTCGCCGGGTGAGTGATAGTAGACTTGGCGTCGCCCAGGTTGGCGGTAATGGACAACAGGCGGGTGGCGTCGATCACCTTCCAGGCAGCTTGTTTGCCGCCTTTGACTTCAAAGGACAGGACACCACCAAAATCACTTTGCTGCGCACGGGCCAGCTCATGCTGTGGATGACTTTCAAGCCCAGGGTAGTGTACCGCCACAACATGGCTATGCTGCTGTAGAAACTGCGCCAGCGCCAGGGCGCTCTGGCTATGTGCGCGCATGCGCAGGCTCAGGGTTTCCAGGCCTTTCAGAAACACCCAGGCATTGAACGGACTCATACTCGGTCCGGCAGTGCGCAGAAAACCAAATATCTTTTCACCCACCAGATCCTTATTACCCACCACCGCGCCACCAATGCAACGTCCCTGACCGTCGATATACTTGGTTGCCGAGTGAACCACGATGTCGGCTCCCAGCTTTAGCGGCTGTTGCAAGGCGGGTGTGCAGAGACAGTTATCCACCACCAGCAGGCAATCATGTTCATGCGCCAACGCCGCCAGCGCGGCAATATCCGCTACCTCGGTCAACGGATTGGACGGCGTCTCCAGAAACAATATGCGCGTATTGGCCGTAATCGCCTTGCGCCAGGCCATCAGATCGGTCAGCGGCACATAGCGGGTTTGGACCCCAAAAGGCGCCAGGAACTTGTTGAACAACACTACAGTGGTGCCGAAGATGGCATTGGATGAGACGATATGATCACCACTCTGTAACAGCCCCATGCAGGTGCTCAGAATCGCCGCCATGCCTGAGGCCGTCGCCACACAACACTCACCGCCTTCCATCGCCGCCAGCCGTTGCTCAAAGGTACGTACCGTCGGATTGGTAAAACGTGAATAGATATTGCCCGGCTCCTCACCACTGAAGCGGGCTGCGGCCTGCGCGGCGCTATCGAAGACATAACTTGAGGTGGGAAAGATAGGCTCGGCATGCTCGTGTTCGGCTGTGCGTTGCTGACCCGCCCGGACAGCCAGGGTGGCAACGGCCCAGTCGTTCAGTGGTTCATTATGCATGGTGTTTGCTCCGCTATTCAAAATTTAGTTGTTACTCAAAACACGGGCATAAAAAAACCCGCTTCGAATCACTAAAGCGGGTTTATCTGTTCTTCCCTCGCTTTAGCCGTATTTTTAATGCGCCCGCAAGCTGATCTTCAAATCGGCGCAGGGAAAGTGTATGCAATTCAACTGTGGCTGTCAACAGTACTCAGTATGCGAAATCAGACTAAGGAAGGGCGTAGCGTTATTCAAACGTTATGGTCACTATTCACCCTAAAGATTGGCGTTCTATCTGACACTCGAGGTCTCGATCAGGGTTCGTTCATAAACAATCCCGCCGCAAGCGGACGGGGTATTAAACTGTACCATGCTGATGGGTTTCGCTTCGCTCTACCCATCCTACTGTTTTTCGCCGCAAGCAGCGGGGAATTAAACCCAAAGAGATTGAATAGTTACATGCTATTGTAGATTTCCATAACTTCATTTTCCTTGTCATCCGTTGAGCGTGCACCATCATTGCGTAACACTTCAATGTGTTCAAGATAAGCCTGATTCACGTCGCCGGTGATATACTCGCCGTTAAAGACAGACGTATCGAAGCGCTTGATGCCTTTGGCTTTCTTGCGAACTGCCTTAACCAGATCCTCCAGATCCTGATAAATCAGCCAGTCCGCGCCGATGACCTCGGCAATTTCCTCTTCATTGCGGCCATATCCAATCAGCTCGTGGGCGGCGGGCATATCAATGCCGTATACGTTCGGGTAGCGCACCGGGGGTGCAGCCGAGGCGAAGTAAACTTTTTTCGCACCTGAGTCACGCGCCATCTGTATGAGCTGTTTCGAAGTCGTGCCACGCACAATAGAATCATCTACCAGCAATACATTCTTGCCACGGAATTCCAGCTCGATGGGATTGAGCTTCTGGCGTACGGATTTCTTGCGTTCGGTTTGTCCCGGCATGATGAAGGTTCGACCAATATAGCGATTCTTGATAAAACCCTCGCTGTAGTTTATGCCCAGCGTATAAGATAATTGCAGCGCGGCGGTACGACTGGTGTCAGGGATGGGCAGAACCACATCAATGTCATGATCGGGTTTCAGACGTTTTATTTTCGCCGCCAGATAATCCCCCATGCGCATACGCGCCTTGTACACTGAGATGCCATCGATCATCGAATCCGGCCGGGCAAAGTAAACGTGTTCGAATATGCAGGGTGTCAGTTCCGGATTCTCGGCGCACTGTTGCGCCTGTAGCGTGCCGTCTATGTCAATAAACACGGCCTCGCCGGGGGCCACGTCACGCAGCAGCTCATAGCCAATTATACCCAGTGCGACGCTTTCCGATGCCACCGCATATTCCCTGCCTTTATCTGAATCACGCACACCTATCGCCAGTGGTCGAATACCATGGGGATCGCGAAAGGCCAGAATGCCTCGCCCGGTAATCATCGTGACGACGGCGTAGGCTCCCCGGCAGCGCTTATGCAAGGCCGCCACCGCTTTAAAGGCGTCTTCAGGACACAGCTGCAACTGGCTGGCCATACCCAGTTCATGCGCCAGCACATTGAGCAGGATTTCCGAATCGGAATCCGTATTGATATGCCGACGATCCTGAACAAATAGTTCATGCTTGAGTTCTTCAGCATTAGTCAGATTGCCGTTGTGCGCGAGCGCAATGCCGAAGGGTGAATTCACATAAAAGGGCTGAGCTTCAGCCGAGGTAAAACAACCTGCCGTAGGATAACGCACGTGTCCGATACCGATATTGCCTTTAAGGCGCAGCATATGACGGGTACGAAAAACATCACGCACCAGACCGTTGTCCTTACGCATATACATACGATTCTGATCGCAGGTAATAATGCCTGCGGCATCCTGTCCCCGATGCTGAAGCATGGTCAGACCATCATAGAGGGCCTGATTAACCGGAGTTTTAGCGACAATACCGATGATCCCACACATGATCGTTTCCTCAACTAATAAAAATCAGAGACTGCTAAAAATGAAAATTGTCCGCCACACTGTCCGGCAGGAAATCCCGCATCCGCACCGCAATGGCCTGAAAGCGAAACAGCAGGGCCGAATTCCGCCACATGGGCTGTTTGGGAAGCTCGGTTAAGCCGGACAACAACACCAGTACCGAGACCAGCAATACACCCCGCAGAAAACCAAAGATAACCCCAAGAAAGCGATCTGTTCCGCTCAGGCCGGTACGCTGCACCAGCCGTACGGCAAAGAAATTTATCACGGTGGAAACGATAAGTGACATCACAAACAGAACCACAAAAGCAATAATAAGGCGAAAAGACGAATTTTCAATGCTGGACGCCAGCATTTCTGACAAACCGCCGGAAAAGGTGAGTGATACCCAGAAGGACAGCATCCAGCCTCCCAGCGAAAGCGCTTCTTTAACAAACCCCCGGATGAGGCTGATAAAGGAGGAAATTAACAATACTCCAAGAATTGCATAGTCAATACCAATCATTTATACCTCTATACCTCTCGTCTCAAAACAGGCGCCCAACGACACCATTATTATTCAGGGGTGCCTGACCAGCAGGCCTTTTATTTTCTGCCGCACCAGAAGACGGTCACGCACCTGTTTTGCCCCGGCACGGCTGATATAAGGCCCCAACCTGACCCGGTAAATTAATGTCGCATTGCCGCTGCCTATCCCTTCGACAAAGGCGTGGTATTTCTGCTTTCGCAATTCATCGCGCAATTTGAAGGCATGGCTTTTCTGTTTGAAACTGCCGACCTGCACGGCCCAGGCCTGGATGGCGGGTACAGCCGAGAACGTTTTCTTTTTAGCAGCAGTTGGCGGTAGCGGCTGTTCAATCCGCCCGGGGGATTTCTTAGCGGTTTTTTCTTTATTGGCCGGAGCAGGCTCCTTCACGACTGCGGACAGGGGCGCAGAACGTTTGTCGATGGGAATACGCATGCCACTTTGCCCGGCACCCTGCCTGCTGGCTGAATCGCCTGTGGCGAATTCAATCTG
>DRJN01000079.1 GCA_011052165.1 Gammaproteobacteria bacterium | reverse complement strand
GAATTCAAACAGGACGCCCACCACTGGCTGATCCTGCTCGGTCGCTATACCTGCATTGCCCGTAAACCCCGTTGTGGTTCCTGTATAATTGAAGATCTGTGCGAATTCAAAGATAAAACTATTGACTGAAACGAGGAATTTATCGCAGAGTGCGCGCAGAGAAAATAATCATTCTTTCCTTAACTCTCTACACTCTTTACGTGCTCTGCACTTAGTTAATGACACAAATATTGCAGGTATTAATCGTTGCAACAGTATTTGCATCATAGCCCCCTCTCCCTCTGGGATTGGGTCATGGATGACCTTATGTTGCGAAGCCCACGGATGGGCGAGAGCGACGAGGGTTGGGGTGAGGGAATAAAATACATGCAAATACTGTTGCAACGATTAATATGTAAAATTCTAAAGTAACTCCTCCCAATGACGATAAATGAGATACGACATAACCCATAAAAATAATCAAAAGATCAGCTTTCCTGGAGACTAGACCCATGTCCTTAAAATCAATAATGACAATTCGTAACAAACTTATTGCCGGATTTATTGTTTTAATTGTTTTAATCGTGGTCACAGGCATTTTTTCTGCCTCGCGCATCGACCTGCTGGGTAAACTGACCGTAAAAATGTATCAGCACCCTCTGGCAGTAACACGCGCGTCGCTACAGGCAAACGTCAACATTATCAAAATGCACCGCAGCATGAAGGATATTGCTCTCGCCAACAATAGCAAGGCAATGGAAGCCGCCCGTAAAAAGGTCGATGAATACGAGGCCCATGTTTACAAAGAATATGCACTGATTAGTGAACGTATCCTTGGCAAGGAAGGAAAAACCCTGATCGCTGAAACTATTCAAATATTCAAGAACTGGAAACCCATTCGCGATGAGGTTATCCAGGACATGGAAAACGGTGACCGTGAAGCTGCCGCCGCCATCACTAAAGGCAAGGGCGCCAAACACGTTGTTCTCCTGAATAAAAAGATGGATGCGCTGGTCGAATATGCGGGAATCAAGGGGGCCGGCTTCTTCAAAATGGCGCAATCCAAAAGTGAGAATGCCGACATAATAACGATTAGCATGATCCTTGCTGCTACCATTGCTGGTTTGCTGATGTCTTTCTTTATCGGGCGTTCCATTACCCGGCCGGTGAATAATCTACGCGCCACCATTGAGGAGATTGAGAAAAATTCCGATCTTGGAAAACGTATTGAAATAATCTCAGAAGATGAAATCGGTAAAACCGCAACAGCCTTTAATAGCATGCTGGAAAAATTCGAGGCCTTAATCCAGCAGGTTGCCAGTTCCAGCAAACAACTCGCAACCGCCTCAGAAGAAGTCTCTTCGGTCGCAATGGAGAGCGCCGGCAATGTCGAACGCCAGCGCCATGAAACGGATCAGGTTGCTACCGCCATCAATGAAATGAGCGCCACGGTTCAGGAGGTTGCCAACAATGCCAGCAATGCCGCCGGCGCCGCCGCCAATGCCGATAACGAGGCCAGGGGCGGCAAATCGGTGGTCGAGAATACCTCTCAGGTTATCACTCAACTGGCCAGCGAGATCGAAAACGCCTCTGGTGTTATCAGGGAACTTGAGCAGGACAGTGAGAACATCGGGGGTGTGCTGGACGTTATTAAGGGTATCGCTGAGCAGACCAACCTGCTGGCGCTGAACGCCGCTATCGAGGCCGCCCGTGCCGGTGAACAGGGCCGCGGTTTTGCCGTGGTCGCCGACGAAGTGCGCACCCTGGCCAGCCGTACCCATGAATCGACTACCGAGATCGAGAACATGATCGAGAAGCTCCAAACCGGCTCACACAACGCCGTCGAGGTTATGGAAAAAAGCCGCGAGCAGGCGCAGGCCGGCGTCGAGCAGGCCGCGGAGGCTGCCGAATCACTGGATGCCATTACCCGCGCGGTAGCCACCATCACCGAGATGAACATCCAGATCGCCAGCGCCTCTGAAGAGCAGTCTGCCGTTTCTGAAGAAATTAACAGAAACGTGACCAGCATTAGCCAAATTTCTGAACAGACAGCCAGTGGTGCCGAACAAACGACCACCTCGGCCAATGAACTGGCGCGCCTGGCCTCTGATCTGCAAAACCTGGTGGGCCAGTTTAAAATATATACTTGAGTCCTGTCTGCCCATGCTTATTAATCGTTGCATAAATATTTGCACCATAGCCCCCTCTCCCCCCGGGATTTGCTCATGGATGACCTTATGTTGCGAAGCCCACGGATGGGCGAGAGCGACGAGGGTTGGGGTGAGGGGATAAAATACATGCAAATACTTATGCAACGACTAAATATAATCAAAAGCGCTGAAGAAATTCTTTATTTATGCGTAGAAAATGAATTACCTCGCTGCAAGTCGTGGGAAATAACACCCAAAGAGATTAAAGAAAGAGGGCAGGATCAGAGTCGGCTCACATACAAGAAGCTGGTAATATAACTTCCGGGTTATTCGGGCAGTCTGGAAAATGAGGCCGTAATAATGCAAGAAGAATACGCAGAGATTATTGATGTCATCGATAACGGCAATACAGCCGACAAGAATGAGGTGCTGTGCAGTATTCTGGCCACCATTCTTCAATTACCCTGGCTGGATACCCATGCGGGCGGTGTCTTTCTCGCGGACCCGGAAACGCGGCAACTGAGGCTCGCCGCTGAACTCAATTTTTCTTCTTCCATAAAAAATTCCTGCGCCAAAGTGCGCTATGGCCACTGTCTCTGTGGCCGGGTGGCAGAATCACTCGAACTTCTGCATGTAAGCTGCGTCGACGAACGCCATGAAACCCATTACGAGGGTATGGGTGACCATGGTCACTACATCGTGCCTGTCAAACTACGAGAGCAATTACTGGGCGTCATGGTGTTGTATATCAATACAGACCATGCCTACAACGCTGATGAAGCGCATGTACTCGAAAATTTTGCCGACATTATCGCCTTGCTGATAAATACGGCACAGATATGTCTGGAGAAGAAGCTCACTGATCTCATTCTGGCCCATAGCGCTCATGGGGTTACCATTACTGACCGGGACAGGAAAATCCAGTGGGTTAACCAGGCGTTTGAAAAAGTATCGGGTTATACCAGTAAAGAAGTCATCGGCATGACACCTTCAATACTCAAATCCGGCCTGCATGGCTCAAATTTTTATACGACCATGTGGCGCAGCATCGATGAGCAGGGTCATTGGGAAGGCGAGATCTGGAACCGGCGCAAGAATGGTGAAATCTATCCGGAATGGTTGAATATCGTTTCCCTGAAAGACAACGCGGGCGAGGTTCTACGCTATGCAGGTATATTCATCGATCTAACCCCGATTAAAACGGCGGAAGAAAAAATACACCGGCTCGCCTATTATGACGACATAACAGGATTGGCCAATGCCTCTCTGTTGCATAAAAAGCTCGAACAAATGCTATCCAAATCACAATCGAAAGATGACTGGATTATAGTGTTAACGCTGGATTTTGATGATTTTCATGAAATCAATGCCGGACTTGGGCGGCGTGTCGGTAACGCTGTTCTGCGTGAAGCGGCTCACCGCATAAGCGGTGTTATAGAAGGTGCGATTGAAGCCCGTATGGGCGCTGATGAATTTGTGATTGCTTATTGGCAGCGGCATGAAAATGATGATGCGCTCCGGTCCTTGATTAGCCAGCTGGCGACATCGCTGAGCAAACAGTTACAGGCATCATTTATATTTGAACAGCATGAGCTGGTTCTCAATAGTTCTATCGGTATCGCCTTGGGTAATGGGCAGGATATGAATGCCGAATCTCTATTACAGCGTTCAGGCATCGCTCTCGCCCATTGCAAGAAGCATTCACGTGGCGAATATCAGTTTCATAATCAGGAGATGGAGCAGCAGGCGGATTACCAACGATTTCTGGGTATGGCCATCGGCAAAGCTATCGAACGGGATGAACTGTTTCTAGCCTACCAGCCGCAGATGGATCGCCATAACCGGGTTATCGGTGCCGAAGTGTTGTTGCGTTGGCATAGCAAGGAGTATGGCAATATTCCGCCCGATATATTTATCAGCATTGCTGAAGAACGGGGAGCTATCATGAAGATCGGAGACTGGGTGTTCGAGCGCACGCTTGAACAGATGGTCCGCTGGCGTGAACTGGGCCTGTATGATTCCGGTTATTTTCAACGCATGGCCATCAACGTCTCGCCTCATCAGATCCTGTCCAAAAACATAGCCGAGGACTTCGCCCACGCTTGCATTACTCGAAAGATTGAGCCTGGAATGATCGAACTGGAGGTGACCGAAACCGGCATAATGCAGTGTTCTGACCATATTGTCGAACAACTGCATACTTTATCAGAACAGGGCTTCAAGATCGCCATCGATGATTTTGGTACAGGCTACTCATCGTTATCACGTCTTCGCCATTTCCCGGTCAATATCCTGAAGATCGACCGCAGTTTCGTACATAATATGAAAATCGGTGTATCATCCGATGTGGCGCTGGTGAAATCTATCATTGACATGGCGCATACCCTTGGATTCCAGGTTGTCGCCGAGGGCGTCGAGGATGCCTCGCAGCTGGGCATGTTGATGGAGTTTGGTTGCGATATTTTTCAGGGCTACTATTTCAGCAAACCCGTTTCCGCTGATGAGTTCATGCGCTATGCACAACAACAAACCATCGTCAGCACTGATGTAATGACAAAATAAGCAAGCTGCACCAGGCTTATTTGCACGCGCTTATTGTCTTTTTGCCGCAATCCGCAAACGCAGGGCATTGAGTTTAATAAAGCCTTCTGCATCCTGCTGGTTATAGGCCCCGGCATCATCTTCAAAAGTCGCAATACTCTCATCGAACAGACTGTCGCTTTCTGATTTTCGCCCTTCAACCACGACATTGCCCTTGTAAAGTTTGAGCCTCACCACACCGTTGACATGCTCCTGGCTGGCGTCGATCAGCGCCTGCAACATCCGCCGCTCGGGTGACCACCAATAGCCATTATAAATAACACTGGCATAACGGGGCATGAGTTCATCTTTAAGATGCGCGGCTTCCCGATCCAGGGTCAGGGATTCCATTGCCCGGTGGGCTTTCAACAAAATAGTCCCGGCGGGTGTTTCATAACAGCCACGGGACTTCATGCCCACATAGCGGTTCTCGACGATATCATCACGACCGATACCATTGGCACCACCCCGTTTGTTCAGCGTCTCCATCACTGTTGCCGGCGACATGGCCTTGCCATCGACGGCCACGACATCACCTTTCTCAAAGCTCAGTTCAATAGTCGTCGGACTGTCCGGCGCCGCCTCTGGCGACACGCTCCAGCGCCACATACTGTCTTCCGGGCCAGCCCAGGGATTTTCCAGTACCCCGCCTTCGTAGGAAATATGCAACAGGTTGGCATCCATAGAATAGGGTGATTTCTTGCCTTTGTTAAAATCAACCGGGATCCCGTGTTGTCCTGCATAGTCCATCAGCTTTTCCCGTGAATTCAGATCCCACTCACGCCAGGGCGCAATCACCTTAACATCCGGTTTCAATGCATAGGCGCCCAGCTCGAAACGCACCTGATCGTTGCCCTTGCCGGTGGCCCCGTGAGAGATGGCGTCAGCCCCGGTTTCATTGGCGATTTCCACCAGACGCCGGGCGATCAGTGGTCGGGCAATCGAGGTGCCCAGCAGGTATTCCCCTTCATAGAGGGTATTGGCGCGAAACATGGGAAAGACGTAGTTGCGGGCAAAATCCTCGCGCAAATCCTCGATATAGATTTCCTTCACCCCCATGGCCTCAGCTTTGGCGCGCGCCGGTTCCACTTCCTCGCCCTGACCGATGTCGGCCGTGAAGGTCACCACTTCGCAATCATACATGTCGCGCAGCCATTTAAGAATGATGGAAGTATCAAGCCCACCAGAATAGGCCAGGACTACTTTTTTGATTTCGTTCATGGAAAAACCTCGGTCTCAAGCTGGATTTCAGAATAGCCAGCGGGAAATTATACCGTATTCGAGGCTGGCAGCGGGGAATACACAAAGAGATTAAAACAGGCGCCAGTCAACGAAT
>DRJN01000078.1 GCA_011052165.1 Gammaproteobacteria bacterium | reverse complement strand
GCGTATCATGCTGGCCAATCAGCAGAGCCTGTTCGATGAAACTCAATAGCTTGCACAACGGGGGTATTATGACTGCTTATTCAAATTCAGCGCCGACCCAAAGTGCTGGATCAGCGTCACCGCATCGGTGCGTGCGGTGGATTTTGTATACCCTGCCTGATGAATCAGGTGCGTGGCCAGCGTGCGGTAGACGATGCCGAGCACCTTGCCCATGATGTTCGGACGACTCGCAAGAAGAAAGCGCAGTGGGATCGGTACGCTCAGTACCCACTGGCGGATCGGTTGATGCGGTAACACCTCATCCACCAGCAACGCCGCGCTTTCGGCCATGCGCCGTGCGCCACAACTGGGGCAAAAGCCACGGCGTTTGCAGCTGAGGGCGACCAGGTGTTCAGCATGGCAGCGCTCACACCGCACCCGCAGGAAACCGTGTTCCAGACGGCCACACTTGAGGTAGTCCGTAAATTCCTGGCAAACGTACGCGGGTAAGGGCTTGCCTTGTTCTGCGCAGTGCGCCTCAAAAACCGGGTAGTATTCCTGAATAAGTTGATAGAGAAGCGTGCGTTCCGGGCGATGGCGCTTGTAGGGCGGTGTGCCATCGCCCGGACTGGCTTCCTTGCCAGCATCTTGCAACAGGGTCGCATCCTTGCGAGTCGGTGTTGAGCGTCAGGCTATCAGGTCGCGTGGTGGGCGGCCAGCCCGAGTGTCCGCTTGGCACGGCGAAACCGTTCTAACCCGCCTGCCTAAGTAGCTGTGCACTTAGCCGCAACATAGATGTAATCAGAGACATTCCGGTGAATCAGCTGAACAGGCTGGCTCGCCTCAGGGTGCCTACTGTTGGTGTGGCGGCGCACGGCTGTCGGGGATCTGCACCCCTGAATCCATCGGCGCTTTCTTCTCCAGATGGTTCAGTATCTTCTTGATAACCACAGGGTCTTCGATGCAGGCGATCACCTTGGCGCCACCCCCGCAAACTCGGCAGGTTTCCACATCAACATTGAACACCCGCTTCAGTCTTTGAGTCCAGGTCATCGCTACATGGCGTTGCGCGGGCGTTTTCTCATCCTGACCTCCTGCAACTTTCTGACATAGGACTCTCTCTAACTTTCTTTACAAAAAAAGGAATAAAATCAAGGCGGTTATTTTTATTGATTGCGACAAAAAGATTGCCGACAAGAGCCGGATTATAGCCGATTTCGCCCCATTCACGCGACCCCACACAAAAGGCGCAGTGCTTGACGAATCGTCTTCAAGGGCAAAAAGAGTCGGCGAGAATCTTCCTGCAAAGTCAAAAACCAAAGCCCTGGTAAAAGCCAGCTGCCGCCTCGTCCTTTACATCCACAAACAGACCAACAAGCCCCGCGTGCCCAGCGATTGCCAACGTGCGCCGTATGGCCTCAACTATGGTTCCAGCCCCAGGGCCTGCCACAGCCAGCGGGTGTCATAGGGTTTCTGTCCCGTTCCGGTGATACGACGCTGTTCACTGTTTTCCAGTTGTTTCAGCCAAGCGATAACCTCGGGGCGATGGGCCGGGCTGGCGGCGCACTGGCGCGGGGTTCTGTTGCCCAGGACGGGGATGGGTTCGTCGAGACAGTTTTGGTAATGCTGGTCAAAATAGTCTTGCATCACGGCCGCAGCGGTTTCGGGGTCGATGTCCAGGGCGATGGACTCGTTATTACCATCGTCGTCTGCCTCTGCCAGGGCCTGCTCGGGGCTCTGCACCTGGCTCAGGGGCGCACCCACCAACCCCGCCAGCAGAGTGCCGAGCACCGCCTTGCCACGTTCGGCGCGGGCTTCGGAGTTGGTGCTGAAAATGAGCGCCCGGCGGCCCAGTTCCAGATTACCGCTGACCGACTGATGGCCGTCGAGCAGGGTATCAAAGCTTTGTCCCTCCTGCGGGACGTCCTTCCTGGCGGGCGGCTCGGCCTCCAGCCAGTTCCAGAAAGGCGGTTCGTCACCGGCAGTGACCCACTCGGGGGCGGCGTTCAGACGCTGGATGACAGCCGCGCGCGTCTCGGCGGTCAACGGGAAGTGGGTTTCGATGAAGGTGATGGGGTCGCCGTCACCATTGTACAGCTCGGGCAGTGGCGCGTGCAGCCGCTCCAGGGTGTACATCAGCCAGATATTGCTGAAGGTGGGACAGGCTTCGCGCAGATGCAGGTCGTCGATGGCCAGCGGCGACGAGGCCTCTGCCATGATTTGCTCATCGGCCAGCACCGCGTCGAGTGTCGCCTGCAAGCCCTCGCGAGATGCATTCAACACCCGCAACAGGCCCTGCGCGGCCTCGGGGGACAAAGGCAGGATACCACCGGAAAAGCCGTGTTTGCCTTGCTCGTATATTACCCGCGCAGCGATGCGATCCCACTTTACCATCTGCTCTGTGCCGGCTTTTTCAAACACCCGCAGGGGTCTGCCGCCGCGCACCAGATCCTGCACATCGCAATGCTGGCCAGGAACCACGTCGACCACCTCGTACAAGGACAACACCGAACTGCGCAGGGCACTCAGGTAGCGGCGGCCGCGCACGCTCTCACGCCAGCCGCGACGTTTCAGATAATCGTCCACCGGGTTGCCGACGGCCGTGTCACGGCTGAGGAAATCCTCGAACTGGATGCCGAACAGCATGCCGCCGTAACCATTGACATCCATCTCCATGGCCAGCTCGGAAATCCATGCCAAGGTGCTCGCTCACCGGCGCAAGGTGGGCCTCGAATACCGTCGCCTGCGCCTCCGCCCACTCGGGACGTTCGGCCCATTTCATGATGTTGCGGGTGGCTTTATCGATATCGTTGCGCTTGCCCATGGTGTATCTCGTCTGAAAATAGTGAAACCGGGAAGGGCGAAGTGTACCGGTTTTCGGTGTGTGCCTTAAGCCAAGCTAAACACCGCGCTGGTGCTGGACATCGAACAGACACACCCCAAACAGCCACCGAAACATGAATGCTTTTAGATGGGGTTTGTTAAGCGCTTACGTCTTGACTCCTTATTCTCTACAAGCAGGATGCCGACTGAGTGATTGCAGAACCAAGCACATCGGAAAGTTTATTCAGGTCGGAGCAAGAAATATTATTATTACCCGAAAGATCAAGTTAATGTGACCAGTGAAGCTATTCCTTATATAGTGGTACAGAAAAGCTCATGTCATACACGGGCACAAATGTGCTGCCCACCACCCCGGCATCAGCGCCCGAAACGCTGATGGAACCACTGGTGCTACCGCCGCCGCAGCCTCCTCAACCACCACTGCCGGGACAGCTACCACTACCACCCACGGCGCTGTCAGCCCTGTTACCGCTGAAGGTCCCCGTATCCGAGTTCGAGTTATCAATCCAGGTGCCAGAGAGACTTCCGGTGAGACTGAAAGTGCCGACAAAGTCTACGTTACCGCCACTACCGCCGGTGCCCACGGCACCAGCACCGTCACTGGTCACAGTGCCGGAAAGCGTAAAGTCACCGGTAGCCACGGTGGAGCAACCGGAGCCGGTGATGGTGCCGTCATCTGCCACCAGCATGGTCCAGGTGCCGACATCGTCACCACTGAAGGTACCGTTGTAGATACCCGCCATGGTGCTCAACAGGGTGTCACTAAAATGGGTCTGGGCGAAACCACTCGACACAAATGGCCGCAGGCCACCACCATTTGGCGAAGCGTTGGTGATTGCCGCCAACGCATCGGTCGCCGCAGTGTCTAAGTCAAATGTGCTCGACGCAAAATCCACACTCGCTCCCGCTGCCGCGGTCTGCATTGCCGACGTAACCTCGATACCGTCGCTGGGGTCAGCATTATCATCGATGGTCAGTAGAAAACGCACGATGTTGGTGACGGTGGGATCTGTTTCATCGACAGCCCCCGGTACCAATGAGACAGGCGTGATGATTGATGCCCCCGGCGCCGTACCGATGACGATGTCACCGACCTTGAAGGTGACCGTGCTTCCAACCTCATAGCTGAATATGCCGCTGGCATCGGTAGTCCCCGTCAGGCTGACCGAAGTGTATTGCAGACCTTCGACGACACTATCCAGAAAGACACCCTGCTGGGTCGTAGGCCCTGAATTGTTGTTTCCGCCACCCCCGCCGCCGCAGGAGGCCAAGCCCCACAGGAGCAGCACTGCCCCTAATGATTGCAACACGATTCTGACGTTTTTACGCATGATCGTCCCCTCCTTCCACCTTTCCACCACCTCACCCCTTAAGTATAGACATAAAGAGTATGGGAAGCATTAGCGCGCTTTCCCATCAGCTTTCCCATCACGCCCACGACCATTGAAACACTTATCTTTCTTTATTAATCAGTCACTTGTGGCGCTTGCCCAGCCCATACCGTAGTTGAGTTATCAATCACTTACCGTTCACTGTGCTTTCAAGTTAGCACAAACCCAGCACAGTCGAACTTCTTCCTGTATTGCTCGACCAACGGCTCTTTTTGGTAGACGACAAGGCCTGGCAGGCATTCGAGACACTCATTGATGCGCCGGTCAAAGACAACCCCGCTCT
>DRJN01000077.1 GCA_011052165.1 Gammaproteobacteria bacterium | reverse complement strand
TGGCTGGCCCATCGCGGCGGGGCACTGGATTTTCGTGACTGGCAAAAACAGCACCCCGGCGAACCGTTCCCGGTGGCCGTGGCCCTGGGCGCCGATCCCGCGACTATTCTGGCCGCCGTGACGCCGATACCGGACAGCCTGTCTGAGTATGCTTTTGCCGGTTTATTGCGGGGTTCAAAAACCGAACTGGTGAAATGCCGGGGATCTGAACTGCAGGTGCCCGCTTCCAGCGAAATCGTGCTGGAAGGGTTTATCCATCCCGATGAGGAAGCGGATGAAGGCCCGTTTGGCGATCACACCGGCTATTACAACGAGGTGGATCGTTTCCCCGTATTCACTATCGAACGCATTACCCAGCGCCAAAATCCCATTTATCACAGCACCTATACCGGACGGCCGCCGGATGAGCCCGCCATTCTCGGGGTGGCGCTGAATGAAGTTTTTGTGCCCATTTTGCAAAAACAGTTTCCCGAAATCACCGATTTTTACCTGCCCCCCGAAGGCTGCTCCTATCGTATGGCCGTGGTCAGTATGAAAAAACAGTATCCGGGTCACGCCAAGCGCGTGATGCTGGGGGTCTGGTCCTTCCTGCGCCAGTTCATGTACACCAAGTTTGTCGTTGTCACCGATGATGATATCAATGTGCGTGATTGGAACGATGTCATCTGGGCGATGACCACGCGGATGGATCCGGCGCGCGACACCATCCTGATCGAAAACACCCCGATTGATTATCTCGATTTCGCCTCACCGGTGTCCGGCCTGGGTTCCAAGATGGGTTTTGATGCCACCAACAAGTGGCCGGGGGAAACCACGCGCGAATGGGGCAAGCCGATTGAGATGGATGAGAAAATCAAATCACGCATTGATGAGATATGGGATGAGTTGGGTATTTTTTCCTGATCTGGAAGGTTGATGGGTAGAACGAAGTGCGAAGTCCAGAGGGGAAACCCATCAACGTTTAGAGCATAAAAACATCTTCACCGTTCCCCGGCGGTTTTTCGATAATCTCAAACTCAAACTGGGAAAAGGTCTGTGTTGAAAGCAATAATTTATTCAGCTTCACATAGAAAATCCTGTGCTTCATGCTGATGGCTAATACTGAATTGATGTCGTAGATATTCGCCGGTAGAATCAAACAACGTTGTTGTTGCAAAGACACCTGTTTGGGAACCAGCAGACTACGAAAATAATCCGTGCCTCCGCCACAACCCGCCAGAGCTTTACTGGCCACCGCGACTGCTGAATCGGCAATATTCATAATCCCCAGATCAAGCTGGTTTTCCAGGCTTGCGCGTAACCAGCGCACCACCCCGATCTTCCAGCGTAGCGGGGCATTGTCCGGATCACAATAGGTGACTAACTCACCCACAGCCGTATGCAGTTTGGGGCAATCCAGCGAGCAGTACAGGGCCGCGCCATTGCGACTAAAGTTACGTTGCCACCAGGGGTTGGTTTCATAAGCCCGGTTGTGATGGCAGCGATCTTTTTGCAGAGCCGAACGGTACGCCGCGGCAAAAATAGTCGGCTCTATTTCGCCGGACTTTATCCTCAGCTCATCCACTTCGGGCGAAAACGCCTTGCCCAGTGAAATATAGTGATGGCCCGCATTAAGACCGGTGGCCAGTTCGATACGGGCTTCGCTGATATGGCGTTCACCATTACGTTTCAGAACTCCCTGCCAGGCATCGGCCAGGCGCAACAGCATGTCGCGCTGACGCCGTTGCTGCATAAGCGTATGGTTGCTATCTTCCAGTTCCATGAGGTTAGCGCGTAAAATGCGCTGTAATTGCACATCCAGGCGCTTCTGTGCTTCGCGGATGTCAATAATATATCCATTTTCAGCCGCCCATTTTATTTCGCTGCTAACAAAACGCGGCGGCTTTTCCGTATTGGCATCCAGACTGAACTCGCCTTCACAGGCAATATTGACGGAAGGCAGCAATTCACAGTTACTGGCCCAGGCCGAGAGCAAATAATAAAACTCACGCGCCTCGTTCTTCATCAGATGATAGGGTTCGGCCAGGGCCAGGAGCACGATGCGTTTATAGATAAGGTCAACCGTATTCGCAATGGGCACGCTGATATCAGGAAAGGGATCATCCACGGTCAGCGTCGCCATAGCCATATCCGTGGCATACTGAAACAACTGGTGCAACTCAAGCCAGCAATTTTTCGGCTCAGGCATATAGACCAGATAAGCCTCCAGCAATTGCCGGGCAAGATATTGCGAGGAAAAGTAAAGCGCCTCGCGCAACAGCATTTCATCATGTTCGCGATGCGGGCGAGTCATCGCCAGGGCATTGACCACCAGCTTGTAACCGGTCGCCATTCCCGCCAGAATATCCTGAAGCAGTTGATAACGTTCAAGGGCGCGTGGACTCAGGGGAACATAAGATTTACGCACCTGCTGACTGAGAGTATTGATGAGCTGTTGCACCAGGGGTCGCAGGTTATCCATTAAACAGGCGCGTTCCTGTGACAGATAACGGGCATTATTCAACTTACCCAGCTGTTCTATGAAGGCCACAGCCGTACGTTGACAGTCTGCGGTAGGCAAATCACTCATCCAGCGTTTCAGGCGCTTGACCCGCATATAGGGCTGGGGACGGCAGGCCGCCTGCATAGGCAGGTTCAGAATAGGCAGAGATACTGAATGGTGCATATTGATATCAGGAATGGGTTCAGAAGCTGGCATGATCTCAGGCATACTCCGTAGAGTCGGCTAAATTTGCCGGTCCTTTAATCAAACTGAATAAATCATCGGATATTCACCCATCGCTTTATAGATACCTGAATTTACAGAAAAATGGAGGATTATTTAGTTAAAGAGAGTGGTTTCACTCAGGAATAAAAAACGGACGGACGATGCTTCCATCTAATCATAGTTTGTCCGATCCGGGCAACTTA